>NZ_JBZNBU010000180.1:0-6292 GCF_058530065.1 Waterburya sp.
AGTGCCATCGATCTAGACCTTTATCAGTTTAATAATGCTCCTGGAGATAGTTTGGCTTGGTTGGGTCGTATCGCCCCTGAAAAAGCCCTAGAAGATGCAGTAGAGGCGGTAAATATAACTAAGACTCCATTAAAGATTTTCGGCAAAATCCAAGATCAAGCCTATTGGCAAAAAATTTGCGCCGATTTTCCCGACGCACCGATTGAATATCAGGGATTTTTAACTACTCAAGAATTACAGCAAGAATTGGGTCAATGTCGAGCTTTATTGATGACTCCCCGCTGGATCGAAGCCTTTGGCAATGTGGCGATCGAAGCTTTGGCTTGTGGCGTACCGATTGTGGCATATCGTCGCGGTGGTCCTTCAGAAATTGTCAAACATGGCATTACGGGATATTTAGTCGAACCAGATAGTATTTCTGGATTGGTAGAGGCGATCGAGCAAATCGATAAACTAGATCGGACAAACTGTCGCCAACAAGCAGAAGCAGAATATTCTTTATCTTCCTTAGGCGATCGCTTTGAGGCTTGGTTTGAAAAATTAATAATTAAAAAGTAACAATAAAGAACTTATTAACACTCTAGTCAGTGAGGGAAGAATATACAAAATCTTACAATCAAAAGTTAAGATAGTGTTTCCTCTCAACTTTTGCTAGTAAGTAATGGCTATGTCAGATCTTGTTTGTTCTAACCAAGATAATATTCTCATCGTTGACGACGTGCTAGATAATTTAGATTTGTTGTCTCGTATCCTGAGTAGAAGAGGATATAAAGTACGCTCCATTAATAATGGCAAAGAGGCAATAGAAATTACTAAAACTGGTTGGGCAGATCTGATTTTGTTGGATATTAAAATGCCTGGTATGGATGGTTATGAAGTCTGCCGTTATCTCAAGAATGACGAGACTACTAATTCCATACCTGTAATTTTCATGAGTGCCTTAGACGAAACCTTGGACAAGGTTAATGCCTTTAGAGTTGGTGGGGTTGACTACATTACCAAGCCTTTTGAAGTCAAAGAGGTGATCGCCAGGGTTAAAACTCACTTGCAATTGCGGAATTTACAAAAAAATCTGGAGACTCAAGTAGCTTCTCGCACGATGGAATTAGCCACAGCACTACAAGAAGCTAAAGCTGCCAATAACGCCAAAAATGTTTTCTTTTCTCAAATAACTCACGAATTACGTACTCCGATGAACGCTATCTTGGGTTTTGTCCAGTTGATGCAACGAGATGCTTCTTTAAATTCAGAACAACAAGAACAGCTTCGCATCATCAGCCATAGTGGAGAACATTTGATGGCATTAATTAATGATGTCTTGGAAGTTTCTAAGATCGAAGCAGGTAGATTAATCTTAGAAAAAACCAACTTCGATTTGGAGCAAATGCTCAAAGGAATTGAAGAAATGCTTGCCATCAAAGCTCAAGCAAAGAATATTCACTTAATCGTTCGGCGCAGCGAACTAGTACCTCGGTATATTCAAACTGACGAGCAAAAATTACGTCAAGTTTTAATTAATTTATTAGCAAATGCTGTCAAGTTTACACAAAAAGGAGAAGTTATTCTCACCGTAGCCTATAATCCCCAAAAACCCCATCAAATAAACTTTGAAGTTAAAGATATGGGAAGTGGGATTGCACCAGAAGAACTAGATAAATTATTTATCCCTTTTGTCCAAACCAATTCTGGCAGACAGTCTCAATCTGGTACTGGTTTGGGTTTATCTATCTGTCAAGAATACGTTAGGCTCATGGGAGGAAAAATCAAAGTATCGAGTCAAGTAGATCGAGGCTCTACTTTTAGTTTTAGCATTCAAATGACAATAGGCGAACCCATTGCTCAATCTTACCAATCTCTTAGAGTTATCGGTTTAAAACCAGCTAAGACTATCCCCAAAATTTTGGTAGCCGAAGACCGTTGGGAAAACCGCCAATTCTTAGTAAGACTCTTAGAAACTATTGGATTTGCCGTTAAAGAAGCGGTTAACGGTGCTGAAGCAATCGCCCTATTTTCTGCTTGGTCGCCCGATCTAATTTTCATGGATCTACAGATGCCTGTAATGGATGGCTATCAGGCAATTAAACATATCAAGAAACTAGATAGTTCTGTAGTTATTATTGCGATGACTGCCTCTCAATTTAGAGAACAAAAGCAATTTATTCTTTCTTCAGGCTGTAATGACTTAATGAATCTTCCTTTTCAAGAAAAAGAATTGTGGTCAAAAATAGCTCATTATCTTCAGGTTGAATATTTCTATGAGTCTCCCATTACTCCTAGTTTGGATTTATCCAAGTCTGAAGGCTATCAACTAAACCATGAAGCTTTGTCTGTAATGTCTTCAGCATGGATAGAACAACTAAATGAGTGTGCCATTGCTGCAAATGCCAAAGAAATATCTATTTTACTAGAACAAGTACCTCAAGAATATTCTGACTTAGTAACAGCTATTTCTAATTTGGTTAATGACTTTTGTTTCGAGCAAATCATCGAACTGACTACTGCTACCTATGGGAGTTAATCAATTTTCGGCATATTTGACAATGACGAATAATTTTTTTTGAGTTTTGATGGTAATGGGCGATTAAACTAAATTTTTATTTTTCGATCTTCATATGTCTAACAATAGTGAGAAAGTTACTCGCGATATTTTTATTGTGGATGACACCCTGGCAAATCTCAAGGTCTTATCAGAAACCCTAACTAGTCACGGTTATGAAGTTCGAGGGGTTCAAAATGGCAAAAGTGCTTTAAAAGCAATCAAAACTATGACTCCCAGTCTAATTTTGCTAGATATTAATATGCCAGAAATGGATGGTTATCAAGTCTGTCAAGCACTAAAAGCCGATGAGACAACTTGCCATATTCCCATTATTTTTCTGACTGCTTCTCATAATGCCCAAGATAAAGTCAAGGCTTTTGCTTGTGGGGGTGTAGATTATATTGCCAAGCCATTTCAAATAGAAGAAGTTTTAGCTAGGGTCAAAAATCAATTAGATATTCAAGCAGCTTACGCTCGAATTCGCCTCTTGAACGAACAATTAGAAACACAAGTTCAAGAAAAAACCAAGTTTCTCAGGCAAAAATTAAATGAGTTAGAAACAACTAAAAAAATTCTTCACGATACCTTTTACGATCCTCTGACAGATCTACCCAATCGCACTTCTCTAGCCAAGCATTTAGAGCAAGCAATGTTGGAAATCAGAAAAGATAAAAATTATGGTTTTGTCATTTTGTTTATTGAATGTCTTTGGCAAGATATCAAGCAATCTGAAAGCAATTTCACAGAGCAGAAACTTATTTTGGCAGTAGTAAAAAGAATTTTATCTTCCCTTCGTGAAGTAGATACCCTAACTAGGGTAGGCAGCCGCAAGTTTGTTGCCTTATTGCCAGAAATACAAAATATTCATCGCGCTACCTATATTGCCGAACAAATTCACCAAAAATTTGCCCAGCCTCTTAATATTACCAGACAAGAAATAGCTGTTAATGCTAGCATCGGTATAGTATTGGGTAGTAAGAATTATAAGCAATACGCTCATATTCTCAAAAACGGTCAAATAGCAGCACGTCAGGCTCAAAAAAAAGGCAAGAACCGCTATCATCTATTCAGCGAAATAACAACATCTGCAATTAATTAGTTTGGCAATTGTCATTTAAGATTGTTGCTAATTCTCAAAAAAGCCGATCGCTCTACTCTACTTCCTTTTCATTTTCTTCTTCTAGAGATGGTCGATCCATTTCTTCTTTAAATCCTCGTATAGTTTTTCCTAATGCACTACCTATTTCAGGAATCTTTTTCGGCCCAAAAATTAGTACGGCGACGATCGCAATAATAGCTACTTCAGGTACGCCCAAACCAAACATAATTCTATCTCCTGCACTAAAATCTATTACGATTAATAGCTAAATATATCTATAAAGTCAGTCATCAGTATATCGTTAAATTTAATACACATCTGTGGCTACTAATATTTTGCTTGTATAAAGCCTTTTTATAATCTGTAATGTTAGAAACTTCTCAACCTTCACTGCGCCAAGAACAACACCCTTTAATACATCGACTTGCCGAACGAATTATTAATTATTGGCAGAAATATCTAGAGCTAGCACCCTATTCTCTCCCTGAAGGATTGGGCTATGTTGAAGGTAAGCTAGAAGGAGAAAAACTGCGGATTGAAAATCGCTGCTATCAAACTCCCCAATTTCGCAAGATGCACCTCGAATTGGCGAAGGTGGGTAAAAATCTCGATATTCTTCATTGTGTTATGTTTCCCCGCCCAGAATATGCTCTGCCCATGTTTGGTTGCGACATAGTAGCAGGTAGAGGGGGAATCAGTGCTGCGATCGCCGATCTTTCTCCCACTAGCCCTGATAAAACTCTTAGTAATGGATATATTGAGGCTCTTTCGGCTTTAAAACCAGCGGATTTTACAGAAATTAGAGAATTGCCACCCTGGGCGGATATTTTCTCGGAATATTGCTTGTTCGTGCGCCCACACGATCTGGAAGAAGAACAAGAGTTCTTAGATCTTACAGCTAATTATCTACGGATTCACTGCCAGCAAGCTGTCGCTGCTACTCCCATATCTGTTGAGGAGCAAAAGTTATATTTAGCAGGACAAAAATATTACTGTAGCAAGCAACAACAGAATGATAAAACTCGTCGCGTCTTAGAAAAGGCTTTTGGCGAAGAGTGGGCAGAAAACTATATGACTACTGTTTTATTCGATCTGCCCGAATCTATTGATGAAGAATATTTACCTGTAGGGGAGAGTAACAACTAAGTTTTTTCTCCAACTGAGAAGAATTATTTTGTCTGAGAATATTGACAAAACAGATCCCCTTGACTATGATTGCGGGCGTGTGAGGAGGGAACAAAATTTGAGGGTTGAGGAAAACACGACAAATGCCTTGACTCTCTTTTTATTTTTATCTCCAACAAGGTTTATTCAGACTTTTCGGTAGTTTCTTCTGGTTGGCTTTCTTGAATGGCTTGCTGTTGTTGTAGACTTTGTAAAATACCAGCATATTCTTGTCTTTCGGGGTAATATTCGACTATTTTTTCTAAGATTGGAATTGCTTTAGCTGTATTGCCAGTATAAAAATATATTTGAGCCAATCCTTCCAGGGCGGTAATATTTTTCGGTTCTCTGGCTAGTACCTTTTGATAACCTTCAACCTGCATCTGAATTTGTTCTTCTATAGAAGAGCCTTCTGCATTTGGTTGAGATTGGTAATTATTCTGACTAAAAACACTACTCAGAGCGATCGCCAGTGTCGAGCCTGCAAACCCCAAACCCATGACTAAAGTTACTATCCTGACTATGGTTTTGGTTTTGGTGGTTTTTTTTCTCTTTTTACTCATAAGTTCAATTAACTCCAGAAATAAAACGCTAGTATACCCCCCGTAAATCCTAACCAACAAAAAATAGTTAGAATTATCGAACACATCCAACGATTGTAACCAAGAAGTTGTAAGTCTAATTTTAGTAGTAGTGCAGATGCCACATAAACTAAAAAACGAGCGAAATAATCAACCCTTTGGACGATCAGGGTAAAGGCAAAAGCTCCCAAAAAAATTGAGATAAAAGCCGTAAGATCGGACTTAAGCCAATTATCTAAGCCAATCTCAACCAGGGAAATAGGCGAGGTAAAAATAATAACGCATAACACGATCGCAATTACAGCAAAAATGTAAAGAATACCAAAACGAATTTCATCGACGAATTGAGAGTATAGATTTCCTGTTGCTAGTAATTCAGTTGCCCAAGCACCATAAAGCCAGCCTTCAACACCATAAGTCAGGAGTAATAAAAGCAAAGAAATAGCAGGAATTTTTTTTAACCAAATCATCTAACTAATAACTAATAACTAATAACTAATAACTAGATCTATCCAAAGTTTGGTTTCGGCAGCCATAGCAGACAAACGTTTACCCGAAACTGCTTTAGAAGATATTGACTATCTTAGTGCGATCGACAAACATCTTAGACCAATTCTCGAATACAACGAGAGACTTCGGTTGTGGCAGGGGTTAGGGGTTAGGGGATAGGGTGTAGGGAAAACAAAGGTTGTGGTTTTTTGGTTAAAAGAGATAAATGTCTTGATGTCTCCAGACACTTTTGAGAATTGGTATTAAGTCTGGAGGATGTGGTTCTTTATCAACTAATTTAGAGAATCGATCGATTAATCTGCGATCGACTCAATTTTTAACCAACGCGCCCAAGCGTTAGCTTGACTGCTAGTAGCTGGCAAACGAGTTGCTAAGACTAGATGATAGGTATCCACTGTG
>NZ_JBZNBU010000181.1:0-17697 GCF_058530065.1 Waterburya sp.
CGATCTCCAAAGAAAAAGTTAATAGCAAAAAAAACAACAACTAACAACTAACAACTAATGAAAAAAAACTATCAAAACTTTTTAATTAGAGATTGGCAGCCAGGCGATCGCGAGACAGCAGCAGCAGTAATCCGTCAAGTATTGCAAGAATACGGTTTACCTTGGCAACCAGAATTAGCCGATCGCGATGTTATAGAAGTGGAATCGGCATATCTAGAAGTTGGGGGGGAGTTTTGGGTAGTAGAAGAAAAAGGAGTCATTGTCGGTACGGCGGCATATCAACCGATCGCTAGAGGACAAAATGCCGTCGAGATTCGCAAAATGTATTTATTACCAGAAGTTCGCGGTCGAAAATTGGGTGTATATTTATTACAGGAGTTAGAAAAAGCGATCGCTATTAAGGATTATCAAGAAATTTGGATTGAGACCGCAACTATCTTAAAAGAGGCAGTAAAATTATACGAAAACAATGGCTACTTACCTGCTAGTGGTGTAGAAACTGCAAGGTGCGATCTGGTTTACGTAAAGCAATTAGGCAATCTGGTAAATAAAAACAAGAAATAGAGACAAGTAAATTATGTTTTTACTAGCTGGTGATATTGGCGGAACAAAGACTATTTTACGCTTAGTCGAAGTCACCGAAGTCACTCTCACCGAAAAGACTTTTAAAACTGTCAAAGAGGCTCAATATATCAGTGCCAATTTTCCCGATTTAGTACCAATGGTGCAAGAATTTATGGGAAATGATAAATATCTCCATCCCCAAATTGCTTGTTTTGCGATCGCAGGACCAGTAGTTAATAATAGCTGCCATCTCACCAATCTTAAATGGTTTTTGGAGACAGAACGACTCAAAATGGAATTAGAAATTCCTAAAATGAGTTTGATTAATGACTTTGCCGCCAATAGTTTTGGAATTTTAGGACTCAAAGATTTTGACGTTCATACTCTACAACCAGGAGAGGAAAGATCGGATTCGCCCATTGCAGTAATTGGAGCAGGCACTGGTTTGGGGGAGGCTTTTTTGATTCCTCAAGGCAAGAAATATCAGATTTTTGCCAGTGAAGGAGGACACGCCGATTTTGCCCCCCGCAACGATCTGGAAACCGAATTATTAAAATACCTCCGAGTTAAATTGAATGTGGAACATATTTCCGTAGAAAGAGTAGTTTCTGGTCAAGGAATTACTTCTATTTATCAATTTTTGCGAGATACAAATTTTGCCCCAGAATCTCCAGAGATTAGCGAAAAAATTAAGTTTTGGGAACGAGAAGGCAAAAAAACCATTGACCCCGCAGCAATTATTTCTCAAGCAGCATTCAAACAGAGCGATCGCCTTTGCGAAAAAACCATTGAGATGTTTATTGAAGCCTACGGCGCGGAAACGGGCAATTTAGCCCTAAAGTTGCTTTCCTATGGTGGAATTTATATTGCTGGGGGAATTGCTGCCAAAATTTTACCGATGATGCAAGATGGAAGATTTTTAGCAACTTTCAAAGACAAAGGCAGAGTCAGCACCTTAATTGAAGAAATTCCCGTTCATATTGTCTTAAATGCCCAAGTAGGTCTAGTTGGTTCGGTATTGTATGGTTTGCAACATCACGATAGCCTCGAAGACTAAAATTATCATAATTATCGCACCTCTATCTACTACCTAACCTTAATTCCTGGGAAAAAAATGTCTACTCTCTCTTTAGATAATAGTTTGACGACAGTAATTATTATTTTTACTGTCAAAGCAGAACAACAAGATAACTTGATTGCAGCGATCGCCGAATTTTTAGAAACTGTTAAGACTCAACCTGGTTTTGTCTCTGCCAATCTTCATAAAAGTACTGACGGGGTAAAAGTAGCAAACTACGCTCAATGGTCTAGTCTAGAATCATTTGAAGCTTTTAGAAATAATCAAGAAGTTCAAGAGAAAGCTGCTAAGTTGTTTGAATTCGATACTCCAGATTCCCACGTTTACGAAATTGTCGCTTCCGAATCTAAAGTAGGTACGCCCGAAATCAAACAAGGAGAATATATAGTTCACTTTGCTGAATTTACCATGCAGCCAGACAATCAACCCAAAATGGTCGAACTGGCAAAAGAACATCTTTCCCCTGCAATGAAACAACCAGGATTGATTTCTGCTACTTTCCACCGCAGTCTAGATGGTACTCGCGTCATTAATTATGGACAGTGGTTAAACGAAGATGCGATCGCCGAATTGGTTAAACAACCTGGTTTTAGTAAAGATAAGCCCTATTGGGATGGCATTGCCGACAATGAATATCATCTTTATCAAGTAGTTAAAGTTGTTAATAGTTGAGGCAGTTAGGGACTAATAACTAGTAACTAATCACTAATAACTAACAAAAATGAATTATTTTCGTCCTGCGATCGCTCGTATGGCAGGTTATACCCCTGGAGAACAACCAAAGCCAGGTACGCCAATTATTAAATTGAATACTAATGAAAATCCCTATCCTCCTTCTCCGAAAGCTTTAGAAATTCTGAGAAATCTAGATAGTGAATGGTTGCGACGCTATCCCGATCCTTATGGGAGAGACTTTTGCCAGGCAGTTAGCGCAGCTTTGGGCGTACCTGAAGATTGGATTATCGTGACTAATGGTAGCGACGATCTGTTAAATATTTTAATTCGTACTTGCGCCGAAGGAAAAGAGCGTAAGGTGGTTTATCCCATGCCTTCTTATGTTTTGTATCGTACTTTAGCAGAACTGCAAGCCGCAGAAGCGATCGAAATAGACTATCCAGAAGATTATCAATTGCCCATCGAAGAATTAATTGCTGCTAATGGTGCGGTGACTCTCATTGCCACTCCTAATAGTCCTTCTGGTCATATCGTACCTTTAGACGACTTGCGTGCTTTGGCACAAGGGGTTTCGGGGATATTGGCGATCGACGAAGCGTATGTAGATTTTGCCGATTATTCTGCCCTATCTTTAGTAGCAGAATTTGAGAATGTAATTGTGTTACGTACCCTTTCTAAAGGTTATTCTCTGGCTGGTTTGCGTCTTGGTTTTGGTATTGCCAATCCTAATTTGATTTCGGGTTTGTTTAAGGTTAAAGATAGTTATAACGTAGATGCGATCGCTATATTAGTAGGAACGGCAGCTACAATCGACCAGGAATATAAAAACAGTTGTGCTGCCAAGGTCAAGCGATCGCGTCAAAAATTACAACAGAATTTGCAACAAATGGGGTTTCACGTCAGAAATTCTCAAGGGAACTTTTTATTAGTTACTCCGAGGAACTATCCAGCAAAGGCTATCTATCAATATCTTAAGGAGAATAATATTTTGGTGCGTTATTTTAATTTACCAAGATTAGACGATAAATTACGCATCACTGTGGGTACTGACGAGCAAAACCAGAAACTATTGAATTTGCTCGGCAATTTTCTCTAAAAGTCAAGTAGAAAAAAATTTTTAGCCATGATTATTAACTAATAATACGCAAACCTAAAGATTATCTTGGGAATATAGAATAAAATTTACTTTCTGTAGTATCCTACTCACTAAATAACACTTTAATATTAAAAAATATAAATATGTTAGCCATAATTGTATCTCTTTTAGTTAGTGCGGTTGCCTTCTTTATTATCTCTAAATTACCTACGGGTGTAAAAATAGAAAGCTTTCAAAAAGCCATTATTGCTGCGATTGTTTTTGGCATTCTCAACGCTATCTTGCATCCTATCTTAAGTATTTTAGCTGCACCTTTAAACTTCATCTCTTTTGGTTTGCTTAGAGGAATAATAACCTTACTCATTAATGGTTTTATCTTTGGTCTGTCTGCCCTGTTAATCCAAGGATTTAGATTGCAATGGGGTATTTGGAGTGCCTTAATTGGTGCTTTTGCTTTGACCGTAATCAACCAACTTATCTTTAGTTTGTTACCTGCAATTGGTTAGACTTTTCTTCTACGATTAATATTTAAAGAAAATGGCGATCGCTTTTAGTTAGGCGATCGTTTTTTTCAGGATTGAAGGGTATTCTAAATTTATAGTAATTCTAAATAAGAACCAAATAATATTAATTAGAATATGGGAAGTGTTATCGATCGCTGACTGCTGTAGGCTAAATCACAATAATAATATTAGTAATTAAATCCAGATTGCCGAAATAATGAGTAATTCAGAAGATAAACGAAGAGAATTTGAACTGCGAGAAGCAGAATTAAAAGCCAAAGAAAGAGAATTGAGATTGCGAGAAATGGAAGCGGAAATCTATCAAGAACAAAAACCTCAACAGGTAGATTTAGACCCTCCATTATATCGAACTCAAAAGCACAATCCCGAACCTGGTTCGATTCAAAAATTTGGCAGAAAAATCGTCAAATTTGCCAAATTCACTGGTTTTGTTATCGCTGGAGTAGCCATTATTAGAATTGGCTTTTTTATTGGTATGTGGATTGCCTATTTATTTTTAGCAGGAATCATTGCTACGGTTGGCTATCATATTTTTCTCAAAGACGACTAAAAATGAGTAATGAGTAATGAGTAATGAGTAATGAGTAATGAGTAATGAGTAGTGAGTAGTAGTTAAAAACTAAAAACTAAAAACTAATAACTAATAACTAACAAAATAATGTCTTTCGATAACAATCTTCAACAAAGTTCTTTAATCCGCCACGAGTTGTCTAATTGCTTGGAAGAAATGGCTGCTATTTTGGTCGAAGCAGAAAAAGAAGGGGAAAGTAAATCGGGAAAGTTATCTTTGTCTGGAGAAATAGAAAGAGTAGAGATAACTAGTAATAATTTACGTGATAGTAAATTTAAGTTACTGGTTTTGGGAGATATGAAGCGGGGCAAAAGTACTTTTATTAATGCTTTATTGGGAGAAAAGTTATTACCGAGTGATGTTAATCCTTGCACTGCTTTACTAACAATTTTACGTTATGGAACTAAAAAGCAAGTTACTATTTATTTTAAAGATAGTAATTATACAGAAACTATCGATCTGCAAACTTTTAAACAGAAATATACGATCGCCCCAGAAGAAGCTAAAACATTTACCACTGCTAATAAATTAGCTTTTCCCGATGTTGAATATGCAGCGATTGAGTATCCTGTACCATTATTAAAAGAAGGATTGGAAATTATCGATAGCCCTGGTTTAAATGATCTCGAAGCTAGAAATAATTTAACCTTACAACATATTTATAACTGTCATGGAGCTTTATTTTTATTTCGAGCAATTCAACCCTGTACTTTGGAAGAAAGAAGATATTTAAGAAATTATTTGCCAGCAGATATTACTACCTTTTTATTATCAATGCTTGGGATGAAATTAAAGATAGTTTAGTAGATCGTAATGATATTGAAGAATTAAAATTAGCAGAGGATCGAATTCGCCAAGTCTTTCAAGCAAACCTTCAGCTTTATTTAACTCCAGAAACATACAATCGACGAGTTTTTGAAGTTTCTTCTTTGATGGCTTTACGGCAGAAAATAAAAGACAAAGAAGCGAATTTAGTGGGAACGGGATTTCCTGAATTTATTTATGCTTTAAACAATTTTTTGAATCAAGAAAAAGCAGTTGCCGAATTCCAACAGGGACAAAGGATCGCCCATAACGCATTTAACAAAGCCGAAGCTGCGATCGATCGCCGTATTCCTTTGTTGGATGAAACTATTGTCGAACTTAAAGCCAAGATTGACAGCCTCGAACCAGAATTTACTCAATTAGAAGCAATTAGAAATTGTTTTCAGCAGGAAATCATTAACGAGAAAAAAATACAAAGTAAAGCAATCTCAGAATCCTTTGCTGAGTATATTCTCAATTTAGAAAAAAACTTTGAAACTGATTTTCTCGAATCTCAACCAGACTTAAATTTTGCCGATTTTCTCGATCGCGATAAAAGAAATGAATTTCAACTAGCTTTTCAACAGGCTTTTGAACGTTATATGAACGATCGCCTTGCTGCTTGGGAGTTTACCGCCAAACAAGAATTATCTGCTAGTTTCGATCGCTTGAATACTTTGGGAGAACAACATCAAATAGATTACGAAAGAGTCATCGAAGCAATTAATCAAAAGCTATTGGGTTCTCGTTTTTCTGTAGATGAATACCGACATAATTCTGAAAAAGTATCCCCCTGGGCGGACAATTTTAGTGATATGTTTTTTGACGTACCAGATAGTGTTAACGGCGCGATTAATTCCTTTAATACTTTTTGGCAAACCGTTCTTGCCTCCATTTGTATTACTGTTGGCTTAAGAATTATCGGTCTTTTATTTAGTACTGTAGCCTTAAACATTTTCGGGGCAATTTTATTAGGTTTTGGTACTGTTGCCTTACAAGCTGAATACGTACGTCGTCAGTTTCTCGAACTTACTAAAAAAGAATTTAGCAAATATCTACCGCGCATCGCCGAAGAACAAAAGCCCCTAATTTATGACGGTATTGCCAATTGTTTTGCAGCCTACGAAAAACAAGCCATAGAAATCATCGATCGCGATCTAGAATCTCGTCATTTAGAATTAAATAACCTGGTAAAACAAAAAGAAAACTACGAAATCAACCGCGACGGAGAAATCCAACGACTTACCAACTTAAAAAGTCAGCTTCAAGTCAAAGTATCTGAAGTCGATCGCATTATTAGTGAGTAGTGTAGAGACGTTCCATGGAACGTCCGTACGAGTAGTGAGTAGTGAGTAGTGAGTAGTAGTTAACAACTAATAACTAATAACTAATAACTAATAACTAATAACTAACCACTAACTAGAAAAAGTTTTAAACTGCAAATCGTCATCATGAGGAACTAAATCCTGTTCGATATATTCTCGACAACCATTATTCTCGTCGGCTACTATAATTTTAGCTTGGTGTCCTGTTTTCATAACTGACAGGCGATCGCGATATTCGTAGGCAATAATAATTAGGAGATCTCCTGGCTGACAGAGTAAAGCTGCCCCACCATTAGGGCAAATTCCTCCTTCTCCTGCTTCTCCTGCGATCGCATAGGTAGACCATCGCTTGCCATTGGCGAGGTTAATTACGTCTACTTCTTCGAGGGGAAGAATGCCAACTCGATCCATTAAGTTTTTGTCGATAGTAATACTTCCGACATAATTTACATTGGCTTCAGTCACCGTAACGCGATGAAGCTTGGCGTGCATTAACTTAATTTGAGTCATCTATTCTCTTTCGACTTAACTGTTCTTATCATAAACTCATCTACAATCTTTATTAAGCAAAGATTAAAACAACTACTGACATATTTCTTTTAAACCAGCAATTAATCGTTTGATTCCTGTTTTAGCAGTATCCGATTGCAAGTTACCATAAGCTACTCTTAGATAGCAGCCATTTTCTATACCAAAAGTGCTACCAGGAATTACGGCTACTTTGTATTCTTCTACTAGTCTTTTTACCAATTCTAAATCGGGTAAATCGGTATTTACTTTTAACCAAAAATAAAACGCCCCCGCAGCAGAGGAAACCCCGCACAAATTAGGAATGGATTCTAATTCGGTTTTGACAATCTTTCTGACGCGATCGATTTCTAGCAGATGTTCCTGACAGTAAGCTTTACCAGCATTTAATGCCCCTAATGCAGCGTATTGAGAAACCACTGGGGGACATATTAAATTAGTATCCTGTACTTTTTTAATCGGCAGCAACAGATGTTGGGGAATTACCATATAGCCAATACGCCAGCTAGCGAAACCATAGGCTTTGGATAAACTAAATAAAGAGATAGTAAAGTCTTCGTTGTTGGCAAACGATCCTGGAGAATGATGTTCGATGCCATCATAAGTAAAATATTCGTAGGCTTCGTCACTAATATGATAAATTCCGCGATCGCGACAGAGATCGTTTACTGCTTGTAGAGATTCGCGCGAATATACCGCCCCTGTAGGATTGTTGGGGGAAATAGTGACAATGGCTCTAGTTTTGGGGGTAATGGCTGCTTTGATGGCTGGGAGATCTAATTGATAATCTTCGGTAGTCTGGGCTAACATGGTGCGACAATTAACCATGGCGATCGCCATTTCGTGATTAAAGTAATAGGGAGTATTGAGGATTATTTCATCTCCCGCTTGAGTAATCCCCAAGATAGCATTCATAAATGCCATATTACTTCCAGCCGTAACGACAATACAGTTTTTATGATTGATTTCGATCTTATTGTCTGTTGCCAGTTTGGATTTAATCATAGAAACTAAAGGATCGATTCCCGTAACTGCTTGGTATAAATGATTGTGAGAATTTTGGAGAAAAGATTGTAGAGATGCGATGGCACTTTCTGGAGGGGGATAGCTGACAACTCCTTGTCCTAGAGATATCGTACCAGGATTATTTTTAATCAGTTCGCTAACCACAGGAATTAGAGGAGACTGTACTCGATCCATACGAGTGCTCAAAGCATTTATCATGTATTATTTTCCATCAATCGATTTATTTTATTTTCCAGCCAAAAAGCTATTGTAGAACATTTCTATTGTCCAAATTCTGATTAATTACTTTTATAGAATTGAATATTTTTTATGGAAAAACAACCAAATTTCACCATAAACCAAGAAATTAAGCAAGATCGCGCTTTTCAGTATTTGGAAAGCAAAATTAGACTCATTTTGAGTAAAGTTTACCAAGATGCGATCGTCGATTCCTTGGTTACTAAAATTCATTCCTTAATTAAGCCACACCTTGCCGATTCCATAGCCGAAAATTTGAATAAGTGGAGTCAGGAAGATATTATACTAATTACCTACGGCGACAGCATTCGTACTCCTCAGGAAAAGCCGTTAGTTACCCTACTCAAGTTTTTAGAAACTTTCCAAGATACGATTACAGGAGTTCATATTTTACCCTTTTGTCCCTATAGTTCGGATGATGGATTTTCAGTAATTGATTATTTACAAATCGATCCGCAATTGGGAGACTGGCAAGATATCGAAAAAATTGCCGAGAAATTCGACTTGATGGCGGATTTGGTATTAAATCATATTTCCAGCCAAAGCGAATGGTTTCAACAATACCAGCAGGGAATCAAACCAGGTTGTGACTATTTTATTGAAGCAGATCCCGCAACAGATCTCTCAGCAGTAATACGCCCCCGCAGCAATCCCCTATTGGTAGAAGTAGATACGGCTAAGGGTAAAAAGCACGTCTGGGCTACTTTTAGTGCCGATCAAATCGATTTGGATTTTAGCAATCCTGATGTTTTGCTGGAAGTGATTAAAATAGTTCTGTTTTATGTTGAAAAGGGTGCAAAATATATCCGACTCGATGCAGTAGGTTTCTTGTGGAAAAAAATAGGAACTTCTTGCATTCATCTACCTGAAACCCATGCCATTATCAAACTCCTGCGAGAAATCGCCCAAGCAGTAAACCCCAATGTGGCTTTGATTACCGAAACCAACGTACCCAACCGAGAAAATTTAAGCTATTTTGGCAACCGCGACGAAGCCCATCTAATTTATAACTTTAGCCTCCCTCCCTTAATCCTCAATGCCTTGCTACAAGGAAAATCCGACCACCTCAAAACCTGGATGATGAGTATGCCTCCCGCCCCCATAGGTTGTGCTTATTTTAACTTTACTGCTTCCCACGATGGGATTGGTTTGCGCCCCACAGAAGGACTATTGTTAGAAACAGAATATAACGCCATGCTAGAAACCATGAAGAAATTTGGCGGCAAAATTAGCATGAGGAATCAGCCCGATGGCACTCAAAGCCCCTATGAAATTAATATATCTCTATTTGATGCCTTGAAGGGAACGGTGAAAGGGGAAGATGAATGGCAAATTGAAAGATTTTTATGTTCTCAAACCATTATGATGTCCGTCGAAGGAGTTCCAGCTTTTTATATCCACAGCTTATTAGCAACTCCCAATGACTATGAGAACATGGCAAAAACAGGGCGCAATCGTTCGATCAACCGCCATAAATGGGATTATGATACTCTAATGTCAACTATTCAAGATCCTACTAGCGATCGCGCTAAAATAATTCAAGAATTGTCTCGTAGGATTCAAATTCGCCGTCGCCAACCAGCCTTCCATCCCAACGCCACCCAATATACTTTGCATCCCATGAATAAAGCCCTATTCGCTTTTTGGCGACAAAGTATGTATCGCGATCAAAGTATTTTTTGTATTTTTAATTTGAGCGATCGCCGCCAGGAATTGCCCCTATCTGACATCAATCTGATTTGTGTCGATCCTTGGCAGGATTTGTTAAGTGGCGAAGTAATTGAAGATATCAGCGATAAGTTTAGTTTGCAACCTTATCAATGTGCTTGGATTACTAATAAATTTTAGTTTTTAGTTTTTAGTTCAAGGCTAATAGTTAGCAATTAAATAACTATACTTAAAATGAATAATAATCGTACATTATTAATCGACTCGATTCTTCATTGTTTTCTAGGAGGAATTGGTGCGATTTTTTTTCTTACTTTATTTTGTTGTTCTGGTCAGTCTTTTTATCTTCAGATTCTAAATAGCCCCACCTAAATAAACGAACAATAGAAAGCTGAAAAAAATCAAGAATATCTTTTCCTTTCCCTTTTATCTTTTATCTTTTATCTTTTACCAACCTTGAAAATTAAATTAAATTCACATTATTACCAATGCTAACTATTAACCAACCAGGATTAACCCCAGAACAAATAGATTTGATTCCCGAATATCGTCGCAAGTGGCAAGAGATAGCCCTAAACCGTAATCCTATAGATCGAGAACTAGCCAGAGTAGCTATTTATAATGCCTATGATTTTTTGGATTTAGCTCATCCTAATATTATTTTTGTGGCTACTCCCTATGATGCAATCCAAGATTTAGATCTAGAAATAACGAATAGTTGGGGAAAATTAGAAGATACTTATTTAGGTAGCCCCGTTGCAGGAGAATTGATTTATAAATTATTGGGCAATATTCGTAACGATCTTAAAGGTAAAATACTCGAAGAATTGCAGGGTAACTTAGATGAAAGTTCGGCAAATAAAATAGGTTTGGAAATAACTACAAGATTCGAGCAATATCAATTATTTTCGATTGTTTTAGCTAACTTTCGCGCCATGGCAAATGCTAGTTACGATCATAACCAAATTGATAACAATCAAATCGATCGCAATAGTATGAACTTTTTTGATTTCTTCCTCGATACTGGCTTTTTCTTTAATCGATATATAACTCCTCCCCTAACCGAACTTCAAAAACAAATTACTAGTTTATTTCCTCAAGATTGGCAAAGCGCTCGCAAGCTCGCTCAAGGATTTATAGTCGTTCTAATTAATTTCCGTACTATCTCAGTAATTTGTTCGGGGGATTAGGGATTAGGGGTTAGGGATTAGGGAGCAATAATTAGTACATATTTTCGTATGGTTCTTATTAGGAATGACTATAGTATGCTATTTTCCAGTATCAATTTTCAAAACAATTCGGGAAAATATCAACTACCCATCATCGAAGCCAACAGCAGATTTACTAATCTTCTTATACCTTCGGAACTAACTGACTATGCCTACTATATTGACTATTGCCATCAAGTATTAGGATGCGATCGCGATCCTCAAAAATGGAATATCTTTCAAGATTTAATTACTAATTGTGGTTGGATCTTTCCCTATCAAAAAACCGTTATCTTGTGCGATCGCATTTGAATAAACAATAAACTTGATTATTTTACTGCGCTTTTCACATGGGTAGACCAGATAATTAAACTTTAAAAACTAAAAACTAAGAACTACGAACTAGTAAATTTTCCAAAATAACTATTCAACTGAAAACGGCTGTAAAGTAAATGCCAAAAAACGCTCGGTATAGTAAAGAGCTAGTTGATTGCCAATGCCAAAAAAGACAATATCAAAAGCGTGTTCTGCCCAGGGTAATCCCAACCAGATAGCAGGATTGTCTGTCGCCCTTAATTTATCGTAAAGCTGTCTTCCAAATTCAACGCGAATTACATTATCTCTTTGACCATAAACTAGTAAAGTAGGTGGTAAATTCGGTCGGGGATAATTAATGGGAGAGGCTTGACGATATAGTTCGGGAAATTGTTCGGGAGTTCCACCCAAAAAGTTTTTTAGCACTAATCTATTATCAAGAGGATTGGGAACTGGAGGGTTATCATAGCCTTCTGTTAAATTCGTAGGACTGTAATAACTAATCACCGAACGAAAAGCAGGGGCATTTGGTTGATAGGCTGCCAGGGTGGCTAAATGACCCCCCGCAGAACGTCCCATAATTGACATTCTCTCCAGATCTACTTCTAAAGTATCTGCATTATTTTGAATGTATGCCAAAGCAGTATTAACATCTTCAAGCTGCGCGGGGAATTTATATTTTGGTGCGTGACGATAATCAATGGTAATCACTGAATAACCAAGATTGGCAATATAGCTACTAAATTGCTCGTAATCATCGGGCGAACCAGAACGCCATGCACCGCCATAAATAATCATTAAAGTAGGCTTTTTACCGACAGTAGCGGGTCGATAAAGATTTAGTTTCAAATCTACTCCATCAGGACTGGCAAAAACAATTCCGCGATCGATGCGAACTTCAGGAATAGTAATACCACGAAATACATCGGCGATCGCAAATGGTTGAGAACGCATTTTCTGCTGTAACTTTTGAGGGATTTGGGCTAGATAATCTTCACCCAAAACTCTTTCCATTTCTAAAGCAAAATTGCGCTCGGCAGCAGATAATTGGATCGGGGGCAAACTACTTAAAATTAAGGCGATCAGGCTAAGAATTAGGACTGAATTGGATAGCCAATTCCGAGTAGCGATCGCAGTTGCCAATAAAGCGATCGCATTAAGAATAACCAACCAGGGACTCAATTCTGGGGTAGCAACTGTCAACACGAGTAACAAGTAAGTAGGAGGAGGAACAACAATCCAGAGACTTAAAAAAAATCCTAAAATACTTAAAAAGAAGGAAAAAAAATACCAGAATTGCAAGACGATGATTGGTGATGAAAAGTTAGTTGTTACCTATTTTAATTGTTGATGGTTGATTGTTCTAAAGGATTCCTATTTGTACGATTGCTTAACTTTACCGATTGACAAAATCTTTAATCGTACCTTTAGCATCCAAAGCTTCTCCCAGACGATTTAAAGCACGAACATAAGCAGCCGTACGTACGTCAATCACTAGATCTTGGGCTGTTGACCAAGTTTGCTCGGTTTCTAACCGCATTTTATCTTTTAGGCGTTGATTGACTTCATCTAGAGTCCAATACCAACCACTACGGTTTTGCACCCATTCAAAATAGCTGACGGTGACTCCTCCTGCATTAACCAAAATATCGGGAAAGACCCAAACCCCTTTTTTTGTCAGAATTTTATCCGCATCGGAGTTCACCGGACCATTAGCTACTTCAAAGATATATTTTGCTTTAATATCCTTGGCGTTCTCTTGAGTAATCTGATTTTCTAAAGCTGCGGGAATCAGTACATCTAAATCCAGAGTCAATAATTCTTGATTGGAAATTACCTGATGTTCCATAATACTGCACACAGTATCTTGGCAATATACAGCTTTCATTTCCCGACTGTTCTCTTTGTGTTGTTTGACGCTAGTAATATCTAAACCTTGGGGTGCATAGATTCCCCCTTTAGAATCGCTGACAGCAACTATTTTGTATCCCGCCTCGTAAAGCAAGACAGCTAAAGTCGAGCCAGCATTGCCAAAACCTTGGATACCAATGGTAGTTTCTTGGGAAATGAGACTAAACTTCGCCAACATGGTCTGAATGACAGTAAATGCCCCCATGGCAGTGGCAGTATCCCTACCTTTGCTACCTCCCAAAGCCAATGGTTTCCCCGTCACCACTCCCCGACAAAGTTGGCGTTTAATGGTACTGTAGCGATCCATCATCCACCCCATAATCGTGGCATTAGTGTAGACATCGGGGGCGAGAATATCAATATCCTCTCCTATGGCATCGGCAATTTCATTAATATAACCCCGACTCAATCTTTCTAATTCTGCTTTAGATAATTCTTTCGGATTGACGGTAATGCCTCCTTTAGCACCACCAAAGGGCAAATCTAGCAAAGCACATTTAAAAGTCATCCAAAAAGCCAGAGATTGAACTTCATCCAAACTGACTTTGGGATGATAGCGCACTCCTCCTTTTCCCGCACCTCTAGTATCGTCATAGCGCACTCGATAGCCAGAAAAGACTTTAAGACTGCCATCATCCATTCTGACGGGAATAGAGACCATTAAACTAGTCTTAGGATATTGCAAGCGAGCGATCGCATCAGGAGAGATATCAACGTGCTTCAAAGCCAGTTCTAGTCTTTTATTCGCATCAGACAATAAAGACGCAGCAGAATTATTTCGATCGGTCATTATTCATTTCTCCAATACATCTATCTAGAAAAAAAATCATCGCTTTTTCTCATCAATAAAAACGAAAATCGGTCTAGATACGTACATTATTGCTTTCAAAGTAGTTATATTATTGGAAAAAAATCTATTACTTCTCTCAAAAACTGTGAACCGTCGTTATCTACCAGAAACTACTGCCCACGTCCGCATAACTCAACAATCGCTATCGATGGGCAAAATAGAAGGAGAAGTGCAAGCTGCAAATTATGCCTGGCAATTTCGCTGGCGTTTTCGTCAAAGACAGTTATCAGTACAACCTTCTTTGGGGAGGGCTTTAATTCAAGAGCCTTTGGAAAGATTTCTCGAACGTTCTGATTATCAATTAGAACCAGGAAGCGACTACACTTTTACAGTTAGGACAAAAATGTAGGCGTTGCATCATGATGGAATAGTCTAGGGTGACTGGGAGACTGGGGGACTGGGGGATAAGTAGCAACGCGAAAATGTAAAATTAAGATCGGTAGTTAAAAAAAAAATATGGAACGAGGATTACTTTGGTTGCCCCTACTAGTAGTATTTATTTGGCTTGCTTGGAGTGGCTGGAATGAATATCAAAAATTAGAAGCATACAAAATTTGGGCAGCAGATTTTGATAACGCCAAGTTTGATATCTATGCAGTGATGGGTAGAAAAGATCGTCAAATTACTTGGGGAAAGCCCAGTCGTCAGGGTACAAAAGATTTGACTACTTTTTCTCTAGATGACGTTGAGGAGATTAACTTATTAGTAGATCACAAATTAGTCGATTTAGACAATCTGCCCAGTAAAGGCAAACCCTTTTTAGAATTCATTTTTGGCGATCGCAATTCTGACAATTCCAAGATCGAAATACCTTTTACCGATATTCCCCTGGCTGCCAAGTGGCTTTACTATTTAACATCCGTTGAAGCAACCACTAACCACTAACGACTAACCACTAATAACCAATGCCCGAATCACCCGATAAATATTTATCCCCAGAAGAATCAGCCGATGTGGAAGCAGCATTGCTAACATCCCCCGAAAAGTTTTTGACTCGTTTGACTATTTCTTCTCAAAGACTGCTACAAAAAATCGCCCAAGACTATCAAGTTTCTGTAGAAGAACTATCTCACAAACAAATCATTGAGTGGTTTGAAAACGACAGCAAAGCCAAAAGAGAAAGAGGAGAAGACGCAGGTAGCCTAAGATGGTAAATTTTAGATGCCCCAAACCCGTAAAATAGAAAATAAATTAAATATAAAAATCTTGCGTCGAGCAATAGTTAATCATTATGCAAACTCTGGATAATCCTAACCTTACTAATAACACAGCTTTTGATACCACTATTCATAGGCGAAAAACTCGTCCTGTAAAAGTTGGCGACATAACTATTGGCGGTGGCAACCCCGTAGTGGTGCAGTCGATGATTAATGAGGATACTTTAGATATTGATGGTTCGGTAGCAGCAATACGCCGTTTGCACGAGATTGGCTGCGAAATCGTGCGAGTTACCGTACCTAGTATGGCTCACGCTAAAGCTTTGGCGGAAATTAAACAAAAATTAGCCGACACCTATCAGCCAGTACCTTTGGTTGCCGACGTGCATCACAATGGCATGAAAATTGCTCTAGAAGTAGCCAAGCACGTTGATAAAGTAAGAATCAATCCTGGATTGTATGTGTTTGAAAAGCCTAAAAGCGATCGCACTGAATATACTGAAGCCGAATTTAATGAAATTGGAGCAAAAATTCGCGAAACTCTCGAACCCCTAGTAGTTTCTTTGCGCGACCAAGGTAAAGCAATGCGTATCGGCGTTAATCATGGCTCTTTGTCCGAAAGAATGCTGTTTACTTATGGGGATACTCCCGAAGGGATGGTCGAGTCGGCATTAGAGTTTATCAAAATTTGCGAATCTCTCGATTTTTATAATATCGTTCTCTCTCTCAAAGCTTCTCGCGTACCCGTAATGCTAGCGGCATATAGATTGATGGTACAGAGAATGAACGAATTGGGTATGGAATATCCTCTACATTTGGGGGTTACCGAAGCGGGAGACGGCGAATATGGCAGAATTAAATCTACTGCGGGTATTGGAACGCTTTTGGCACAAGGAATTGGCGATACAATTCGCGTGTCTTTGACCGAATCTCCTGAAAAAGAAATTCCCGTTTGCTACAGTATCTTACAAGCTTTAGGACTCCGCAAAACTATGGTTGAGTATGTCGCTTGTCCTTCTTGCGGTCGTACTTTATTTAACCTGGAAGAAGTCTTGCATAAAGTCCGCGAAGCTACCAAACACCTGACTGGTTTGGACATCGCCGTTATGGGTTGTATTGTTAATGGTCCTGGAGAAATGGCAGATGCCGACTATGGTTATGTAGGCAAACAACCAGGCTATATTTCTCTCTATCGCGGTCGCGAAGAAATTACTAAAGTCCCCGAAGAAAAAGGTGTTGAGGAATTGATTAACCTAATCAAATCTGACGGTCGTTGGGTAGATCCTGAATAAAAACGATTGGGTAATCTCTGCTTTAGACTATATATCATACTGAGATCTTGCACGCCTTACAAAATAATTTGACAATCGGAATAAAAGAATCAATTTGTATTGACGCTCCCCCCAATGCGTTAACTACGCTATCGCTTCGTTAACTAAATTAGGGGGATTCCTCCTGCGAGCGGGATCTTCTAAGACCTTTCCCCTTCAGAGGCTGTCTTGCGACAACGCGGTCTTGGGGGTCTCCCCCAAGACCGCGTTGTCGCGCTGGACGGTGCGCCCCACCGCCACAGCTTTTAGTCCTCGTTGTTCTACGATCTGGGCTGCTGCTACATCTCGATCTGTTGTGTACCCGCAGTTATCACAAGAATGGACTCTTTCAGACAGTAGTTTTTTACCTGTTATAGTCTGACATCTAGGACAGGTTTGACTTGTAAGGCATGGATCTACACGCTCAAAATACACTCCGCGTTTGTGACATACAAACTCAAGAATATTTAAGAATTGACCAAACCCAGCGTCTAAAGTGTGTTTTCTCAACATTCCTCTAGACATTGCTTTTAGGTTTAAATCTTCAGCAAATATCATTCCAGCTTCATCACATAATTGATTAGCCACTTTGTAATGAAAATCTTTTCTGGTATTAGATATTTGTTCGTGTAGGTTCGACACTTTAGCACAAGCTTTTCTCCAATTACTAGACCCTTTTTTCTTTCTACTCATTTTCCGTTGCAGCGATTTCAGCTTGCTTTGGAGAGGAACAAAGAATTTTGGTCTAGCAATCAATTTGCCTGTACTCGTAGCTAAAAATTTCTCTAGCCCTAGATCTATGCCTAGTGGTTCGCCATGAGGCAAAACACTCGGAACAGATACATCTAAC
>NZ_JBZNBU010000182.1:0-11341 GCF_058530065.1 Waterburya sp.
CTCTAAAAAACAGGTTGTTTGAAGAGAGAATGCGTCCTTAGTTCAGTTGGTAGAACGTCGGTCTCCAAAACCGGATGTCGAGGGTTCAAGTCCTTCAGGGCGCGTACTAGCCTAATTGTACTAAGGGGTTGAGGTACAAATATACATTTACATTAAAGTTTTCCGAACTAACTAGTAAATATTAAGTCATTAATTTGTCTGGTAATTCGTTAAGCTTAATAATAGTTATTAGTAGAATGCTTTTGTTTTTGAACAGAACATTCTCCCCAAAAGTGGCGATCGTACGCTCGCTCTATGGAATAGCTAATATTTAAAATAACAGCAACATATAAATAATTTCGGCGATCGTTCCTGCGAGGCAAAAGTTTTGGCTAAAAAAGAAGTAGTAAAAAAAGATAAACCTGTAAGCAAAGAAACTGCCACTAATAACAGTGCAGCAGATTTCGCCCTTCAAACCAAAGAAGAGCTAGCTAAAGTAGTGTGGCCATCACGCCAACAACTTATTAGCGAATCAGCAGCGGTAATCCTAATGGTTATTTTAGTATCTACCATTATTTACCTGATTGATAATTTTTTTGCTTGGGGAGCAGGAAAGGTATTCTAAATTATGACTGATACCACAGACTTACCAGAAAACGAAGATCGACAACTAGAAGATCTAGAAGATTCAGAAGCTTCTGAGAAAAAAGTCCAGGTCAAAATGGGCTCTGCTCGTTGGTATGCCGTTCAAGTTGCTTCGGGATGTGAAAAGCGGGTAAAAACTGATTTAGATATGCGAATTCAGACCCTAGAAATAGGCGATCGCATTATTCAAGTCAGAATTCCTCAGACTCCCAGCGTCAAAATTCGTAAGGACGGTTCGCGCTACACCAGCGATGAAAAAGTTTTTCCAGGTTATGTTCTAGTGAATATGTACATGGATGACGATGCTTGGCAGGTAGTCAAAAACACCCCTAATGTGATTAACTTTGTTGGTGCGGAACAAAAACGTCGTTACGGACGGGGAAGGGGTCACGTTAAGCCTTTACCCCTGTCTCGCGCCGAAGTAGAGCGTATCTTCAAGCAATCTGAAGAACAAGAACCTGTCATCAAGATTGACATGGAAATTGGAGATAAAATTGCTGTCCTCTCTGGTCCATTTAAGGAATTTGAAGGGGAAGTAATTGAAGTTAGCCCAGAAAGAAGTAAGCTTAAAGCTTTACTATCAATCTTTGGGCGAGATACTCCAGTGGAACTGGAGTTTAATCAAGTCGAAAAACAAAACTAAATCATGCCCAGAAAAGTTGTAGCGTTAATTAAATTAGCTTTACCTGCGGGTAAGGCTAACCCCGCACCTCCTGTTGGACCTGCCTTGGGTCAACACGGTGTAAACATTATGGCATTTTGTAAAGAATACAATGCCAAAACAGCAGACAAAGCAGGACTAGTAATTCCTGTAGAAATCTCTGTATTTGAAGATCGAAGTTTTACTTTCATCCTCAAAACTCCTCCTGCTTCTGTATTAATTAAAAAAGCGGCAGGAATCGATAAGGGTGCTGGCGAACCTAACAAGCAAAAAGTAGGCACAATTACCAAAGCTCAGTTGCAAGAAATTGCTCAAACCAAACTACCCGATCTCAATGCTAACGACATTGAAGCAGCAATGAAGATCGTGGCTGGTACGGCAAAAAACATGGGTGTTGCTATCGCTGAATAATTTCAGCCCCCAAAAACCCGTACAAATTTATTACTTAAAACTTTTGAATGGGGAGAAGCTTGGTGCTTCGTTAATTACCCAAAGAAAATAACATGGCAAAAAAAATATCTCGCCGAATGCGCGAGCTACTGGAAAAAGTAGAGGAGAATAAAGTTTACGAACCTCTTGAAGCAGTACAGTTACTCAAAGAAACAGCTACAGCAAAATTCGATGAGACTGCTGAAGTTCATATCAAACTCGGTATCGATCCCAAATATACCGACCAGCAATTAAGAACCACCGTTAGCTTGCCTAAAGGTACTGGACAAACCGTAAAAGTAGCAGTAATTGCTCGCGGTGAGAAAGTTAAGGAAGCTGAAGAAGCTGGGGCAGAAATTTATGGTTCTGAAGAACTAATCGACGAAATTGCTAAAGGCATGATGGATTTTGATATCTTGATTGCTACTCCCGATATGATGCCCAAAGTTGCTAAATTAGGTCGCGTGCTTGGGCCTAAAGGTTTGATGCCTTCTCCCAAAGGTGGAACGGTTACAGCCGATTTAGAACCAGCGGTTCAAGCATTTAAAGCAGGAAAATTAGAATTTAGGGCTGACAAAACAGGCATCGTTCATGTTATGTTTGGTAAGGCATCTTTTTCTGCGGAAGATTTGCTAGCAAATCTCAAAGCATTACAAGAAACCGTCGATCGCAATCGCCCCAGCGGTGCTAAAGGTCGTTACTGGCGTTCTGTATTTGTTTCCGCTTCTATGGGTCCATCAATTCAAGTTGATATTAGTGCCTTGCAAGATCTAAACTTGGCAAGCGCAGCCTAAAAAATATTTGTAGAGAAACAGCAAGAAACAACACTACAGCTAAATATTAAAAGTTAAACGACTAAAACCAAAGACAGCAGGTGTGTCTGCTTAATTTCCTGCCGAGGTCAATGTCTATAGATTTAAGCTTCTATTTCAATAAATGGGAATGGGACTAAACACTAGACAACCTCTGGCAGAATGCTAGAGGTTTTGTTGTTTAGCAAGGAAAAAGATCCCAAACCAACAGGAGGTGACAAAAAAAATGGGGAGAACCCTCGCCAACAAAAAAGAGATAGTTGCCGACCTCAAAGAAACTTTGAGCGATGCTCAACTAGCTTTTGTAATTAAATATGAGGGGTTGACGGTAGCAGAAATTACCGACTTGCGTAACCGTCTGCGCCCTAGCGGTGCTAGTTGTAAGGTTACTAAAAATACCCTCATGAACATCGCTGTAGATGGCGATGACAACTGGCAACCAATGCAGGAATTCTTGAACGATGCAACTGCGTTTCTTTTTACGGGAGAAGAAATCGGTGCAGCCGTTAAAGCTTATAAAGCATTCCAAAAGGAAACCAAGAAAACTGAATTGCGCGGTGGCGTATTAGAAGGAAAAGCTCTAACCAAGGAGCAAGTCGAAGCATTAGGTGACTTGCCTACAAAAGAAGAGCTATACGCCAAAATCGCTGGTTCTATCAATGCTCTGGCTACCAAAATTGCTGTGGGTGTTAAAGAAGTACCAAGCGGACTCGCAAGAGGTCTTAAAGCCGTTTCAGAGAAAGAAGAGTAAATATACAAACGCTTATCTGAAACCAATCTACACAACACAATTAATTACTTATTTATTAAGGAGTAAAGTATGTCTGCTGCAACTGATGAAATTCTAGAAAAGTTGAAAACTCTAAGCCTTTTAGAAGCTTCTGAGTTGGTTTCTCAAATTGAAGAAACTTTTGGTGTAAGTGCTGCTGCTTCTGCTGGAGTAGTAGTTGCTGGTGCTCCAGGTGCTCCTACTGAAGCTGAGGAAGAGAAAACTGAATTTGACGTAGTTCTTGAAGAAGTACCCAAAGACAAGAAAATCGCAATTCTTAAAGTGGTTCGTTCCATCACTGGCTTGGGTCTAAAAGAAGCTAAAGAAATGGTTGAATCTACACCTAAAGCAATCAAAGAAGGCGTACCCAAAGAGGATGCTGAAGAAACTAAGAAGCAATTGGAAGATGCTGGTGCAAAAGTTGCTGTTAAGTAATTTTTGGCTGTCAACTTTGATCGCTTTTGATTGAAAAGAAGAGATATTCCTAGATTGGGATATCTCTTCTTTTGTATTGAGTGCCTAAATGTTTGTTGCGAGTGATATTGTGTTAGTTGTTAGTTGTTAGTTGTCACTTGATTAGTGTACAAAGTTCTCAAGAGAAATGCTGAAATTCTATTATTCTCGTCTTTCCATTAATGCTCGTCGGGTTTGGGTAACTTTGCTAGAGAAAAACATTGAATTTGAACCTATTTTGCTTAAACTCAATGGCGACCAATTCCAGCCTGATTTTCTAAAGCTCAATCCTTTTCATCATATTCCTGTTTTAGTAGATGGCGACTTTCAGGTTTTTGAATCCTTGGCGATTTTAGACTATTTGGAAGCAAAGTATCCCCAGCCATCTTTTATGCCTTCGACTGCCAAAGAAATTGCAAAGGTTCGTACGATTGAGTTGGTGACTGTAAACGAATTACCATCCGCTTCTATTGTGCTGATGAAAGAAATGTTAGATGTTCCAGTGGAAGAGAAAAAAATTCAACAGGCAAAACAAACTATGGCAACAGCCTTACAATATTTTGAAGATAATTTAACAGCAGATAAATTATATTTTGTAGGCGAAGAATTGACCTATGCTGACATAGTTGCTGGAACTGCTGTAGCTGCTATTCCTAACTTGGGAATCAGTTTAGAACCTTATTCTAAAGTTTCTAAATGGGTCGAACATTTAAACCAACGTTCTAGTTGGCAACAAACAGCACCCTCCGCTCAAGAAATAGAACAATCGAAAGCCATTATGAAAGCAATTTTACAAAGGCGTTAGGAACAATATTTATTTTATATGCAAACTACTTCAGATTATGTTTGTGCTTTTTGTGGCGAAACCAATAGCACTTTTGTCGATATCAGTGCGGGAATGCAGCAGTCCTATACTGAAGACTGCCAAGTATGTTGTCGTCCTAATGTTCTGTATGTTCGTGTGGACGAGGAAAGTTTAGACGTACAGATCGATAGCGATTATCAAGAATAAATTTATACTTACTTGAGAGAGAAGCGTAAACTAAATAAAATCCCCAATTAAGCAGCAGCGATTTCTTAGAAATTGAAGGCAAAGAAAAAACCGATCGCAAAATTCGCCAGCAAGTTTTTAAAATTCTCGATAGCTTCATTTTTTGGAGAAAAAACTATAATCATTCTAATTAATTTCCTGATGGTCTAGGTTATTGTTTCGGGAAAATGGGGAATTAAAAACAGTATTTTTTTACTTAAGTTTCTTGATAAATAAAATCCTTCTAAAACTACTCTAAGATGCCTTCCTGACATAACCCCGCAGGTGTCGATAAACCAAACCCATATATAGTTCTGAAATTATCGGATCGTCTCCCATCCAATTTATCTGTACTTTGTTTTCCTTGCTATTAAGTATCATCGCGCAATTAAAGCGATCGCTGAATCTAGTAAAACGATAGTCACCCCAAGCAAACACAATCGAATCTCGATTTTGAAAAATAATTCTCCAAAATTCTGGATTGGTACGGAATGTTTCGATTACTTGTTCGACTTTCATAGATCTATAAAAAATTTATTTCACAAAATTAGATACATCGGCTCTTTATAAAATGTTTGCTTATGACTTACTATCAACAATGATGCATATTCTTGAATTTAAGCTGAGATGAATATGAAAAAAGATAGCTACCTATTTAGCTACCTCTCATATTTAAAGCTTTATTAACTTTATTTTAGATGAGCAATTACCAAAAAGTGAGAAATTTACTAAAAATCAGCTATTTATCTGAGAGTTTCGCGAAAGTTAATACTTATGTACTAAGTAGTGAATAGCAGATCCCAAGACTAAAAAGCAAAAACTCCGCCAGAAGTATGAGAGCTACCATCCGCAATAAAGCTTCGTTTTGATAGTTTTCTCTAAGGTTAGAAGTAAATTCTACAGGATTGAGAGATAAGCCATTTAGCTTGCTAAAAATAATTAATTCCGCAACTAATTTAATCCTGAGATCGACTAACTACTAATCAGTCTCTAAAATGGCTTGTAAGCGGCTGCGAAATTCTCCTTTAGGATGACCGCCTTTAACTTCACCAAGAATCTTAAAATCTGCTTCAGGAGACTCACAAAGAATGTATGTAGGCCATCCCATATCTTTTTTATCGGGATATTGAGCAATGAGAATTTTGCGGTACTTGCGGTAAGTAGCAGTATCCTGCATTTTGACATCGATAAATTCTAAATTTAGTTCCTTGGCTACTTTGGCATCATAAAAAGACATTTTATGGCAAACACCGCAGTCTTCTGAGGAAAATTTAACTAAAGCTTGAGTCATAATTTTTCTCCAAAATTCATTAATCAAATTTTAGGCAGCTATGAATCGATTGACTCAAAATTTCACAGAAACTTAGCATACATATAAGCAATCCCTTCTGAAATCACCTTGCGAAAGCCTTCGCTAGAAGCCCACCAAGCTTGAGGATCGTAATCTAAGGGAGGATGGGAAATAATGCCAACAGCTATGTCTGGCTCAAAGATTTGCTTGTAGAGCAACCAGGTACGACGGCTATGAACGTCTATAGTATAAACATTGATTGCCTGAGGATTTAGGGAACTATTGTCGATCCATTTTTTGACCGCTGCTGCGGAAGTGAGGGTGCGATCGCGATCTACTTTGGGAGTAGGGATTGGTTGAATTTTTTGCGGCTCGAAACCTAATTTTACCATTGTAGCTTTAGATAGATTGGCAAAATCTCGATATTCCGAGAGATATTCTCCCCTACCAAAAGGACTACCCGCAGTAATCATCAACTCATAGGGGGAACTTTTAAATTCATCGATCGCGCCAATTATTCCTGGATCGGCTATCCAGCCTTCCACCACTAAAATTTCTGCCTTTAAGGGTGCGGAATAAGCCAAAAAAGGTTCTAATCCCCTTAAAAACGAACCAAATAAAGTTGCCACTATCCCCAAAATTATCAACCATCCTCGAATAGTCAATCCCCAACGGGCTTTATAAGAAAGTACCCCCCAAAGTTTCGTTTGTTTTTTTGGCATTGCGTTTTAAGTTTTCTTGTTATTTTTTCCAGCCAGATAATGTTTAGCTAAAAAGAGCGATCGCTTTACTAGAAAACGATCGCCTCACTAAATCAAATAATTATTAATTATTCAATACTAACTAACCCGCAACATTAGAATAGCTTTCCGTCTCTGATTGAGGTTTGGCGAAAATCATTCTACCCGCAGAAGTTTGCAGAGAAGAAGTAACCACTACTTGTATCTCCCCCCCAACGCGATCGCTTCCTTCCTCAACTACTACCATTGTGCCGTCTTCAAGATAGCCAATTCCTTGTTCTGGTTCTTTTCCCTGTTTGAGTATTTTGAGTTCTAAATTATCTCCAGGAAGATAAATAGGACGTAAAGAGCGAGCCAGATCGTTAATATTGAGGATTTGAACTTTCTGTAGGTTGGCTACCTTACTTAAGTTATAGTCGTTAGTTAGTAGAGTACCGTTAATTTCTTGAGTCAGACGTACTAATTTAGCATCCACAGTGTCAATATCGTCGTAGTCTGCCTTATTAATCAAAATGCGATCGGGATAGCGTTCTTGCATCTGATTGAGGATATCTAATCCTCGTCTACCGCGAATCCTTTTTTGGGAGTTACTGGCATCAGCTAGATTTTGTAATTCTTGAAGCACAAACTGCGGAATTAAAACTTGTCCTTCTAAAAAACCTGTTTTCAACAATTCTTCAACTCTGCCATCAATAATACAGCTAGTATCGAGAACTTTGGTAGGCATTGCTTCTAAAGTACCTTCCGCCACCAACATCGATTCAATACTGTTGGGATTAATCAGTCTGAGAAAAGTCAGACCGTGAGTATCTGCCAAACTAATACCTAAATAAGAAAACATGACGCTACCTAAAACCGCGACAGTAGGCTTAAAAAAGCTCAATTCTTTAGGTATAGGCAGCAGAAACATCGGGGCTAACATGAGGTTGGCAACCAATAAACCCATGACCAAGCCGATCGCCCTAGTGATCAGAATCTCGATTTTAGTATTGCGGATTTGATTTTCCAGACGGCGATAAGTAGTTTGGACTGCAACCCCAATTCCCAAGCCGATAATAGTAGCAAAACCAGCAATGACAAATCGCAAGGCTTCAATATTAGATACTCCTTCTAAGATGTCAGCAGGTAGCAATTGTAGTCCGTCAAAACCGATATTTACTGCTGCAATGATACAGATAATAATTATGATGGCATCAACCATTGTTTGAGTTGAATATGATGATAGAGGATATATTTATTCTTTACTTTAGTAAAAATTCGACAGTCCTGTAAAAAAACGAGGAACTTCTTAATGTCAATTGAGTACTTTTTCTTAAACCAAAAAACTACCTAACTAGTATAACAAAAGGTTTTTGGGCAATATTAGTCGTGCTAGAATAATTTAAAATTATTCTAAATAAGATAATTATTAAAATCCTGAAAGATCGAGTAATAATCGATAATATATCTTTAACCGACTTTCATAAATTTACGACATTTTGATAACCTATCCTCAGCCGAAAATTCATCTTATTCCTACTTCGGTTTATCTTCATTTACCCTTTTGTCGTCGTCGTTGCTACTATTGCGATTTTCCTATTTCAGTGGTGGGAGATAAAGGAGGAAAATCTACAGCGATCGCCATTGAAGACTATATTACCGCTTTAATTAAAGATATTCAACAAACCACTTCTAAGGGACAACCCATTGAAACCATATTTTTTGGCGGTGGTACTCCTTCTTTAATTCCCCCCAGAGAATTGTCGCAAATTGTTCGAGCCGTAGACGATCGCTTTGGTTTGGCTGGGAATGTAGAAATCTCGATGGAAATCGATCCTGGTACGTTCGATCGCGATAAACTACAAGGCTATTTAGATATTGGCATCAATCGTTTTAGTCTGGGAGTACAAACTTTCGAGCCAGAACTACTCAACATTTGCGGAAGATCGCACGATTTAACCGATGTTATCGAAGCGATCAATCTGATTAAACAACTCAATGTCGATAATTTTAGTTTAGATTTAATTACTGGTTTGCCCCATCAAACTTTAGAACATTGTGGAGCATCTTTAGCCCAAGCGATCGCCACTGCCCCCAAGCACCTATCTTGCTACGATTTGGTATTAGAGCCTGTTACTGCCTTTGGCAAGCAATACCAACCAGGACAAACTCCTTTACCCAATGATGAAGATACCGCCGAAATGTATCGTCTAACCCAAAGAATGCTCACCACTGCGGGTTATCAACATTATGAAGTCTCCAATTACGCCCAGCCTGGCTATCAATGCCGTCACAATCGCGTTTATTGGGAGAACAAACCCTACTATGCTTTTGGTATGGGTGCAGCTAGTTATGTAGATGGCATTCGTTTTACTCGCCCCCGCACTCGCAGAGAATACTATAGCTGGATCGAAGCAGGAAAGGCGATCGACACGCCCGAAATATCCACTACAGATTATCTTCTAGAAACTTTGATGTTGGGTTTGCGTATGGCAGAAGGAATAAGATTAGATTGCTTCGATCTAGACACTTGGCAGCAAATTCAAGCCTGTATCGAACCATACTACCGTCAGGGATGGGTCGAAATTGCCGATAATGATGGTAATTTAATTCAATTAAACCAAAGTAATATTTCCCCCAGCCACAACCACAGAATTCGCCTCAACGATCCTGAAGGATTTTTATTTTCCAATACTATTTTGGCTGCATTGTTTGAAAAATTATAAATTAGGGCGATCGCATTATCCAAAGTAATTACTTGTAAATATATCGTTATCGATAGGTATTCTTGTACTAAAAATAAGGCGATGCCTACGGCTAACTTCGCGATCGCGTGGCTAAGAAAAGTAAATATATTCCTCAGAAAATGCGATCGCGAATTGAGAAGATGAACGCTGAGAAAGTCCCAGTTGCGGAGATATTAAAGGTTTTACAGAAGAGATACAGGTACAGGTACGTTATCTAGCCGAGCTGCTACACGTTCAGGACCTTTAAAAGCTTGTTCTGCCAAATCTGGAAATCCCAAAGATATAAGAGTCTCTCCAATTTGTTGAGAAGTATTTTCAATTACGCTTTGGCCTCCATAAACTTCTGTCGCACTAGGATTTTTGAGAACTTGATTATTAGTTAGCTCTATATCATCTAAAAAAGATAGATCAGAAATATTTAAGTTCGACATTGATTTGCTCCTAAGATTTAAAAACCAGATATTTTTACTAATCTCCTTACTAGAAAATTAATTTTAATCAGGTTAACGTCTACAGCTTATGATGAGCGATTAAAGTAAATATTTTGAAAAGAATCGAGAAATGTTTACAGTTCTTAACTTGCAGATTTTGGCGATCCGATAGTAAACGAGCAGAAAACAACGCCCGACGTATAATTCGATGAAGGAAAATCTTAAAACCTTTGCCCTATAATACTTTCAAGATTTTGTTTACAAGAACTCTATTGAGTAATTTCAAAACAACGACAAAACGCGCTGTAATTATACGATAACTCATTCACTTTTGGCTACGGCGGGTATAACTATTGTTTCTCTAAGCGTTGGTCACTTTTTACCGCCATCGGATATTAAAGCAGCGATCGCCTTACCAGGGTGTCTATAAGACTGGAGAATAGATTATTACAAGTAAGGTAAGTACGGAAGTAGGGGAAGCTGCTAGGACTGAGATTAAGAATCTTACTTTTAATGACGAAGATGCCATACTCGAACTAGAACAACTACAACGCGCTTATCCTGGGGCTGACATATTTCTTAATGGAGAGCTAACGGGTAGACTTCCCCGAAGATGTCAGGATTCCCATCGAGCCAAATCAAATGGCTACGGCTGCATTGAGTGGGAGCAGGATTAAGTTTAGTTATTGTAGTTTGAGTAGGGCGATCGCACTAATGAGAGGGCAGTATGCAGTTGGGAATGTTGAAGTAAAAATAGTTTTTTAAAAAAAAGACAAGGTAATATTTCTCGTAGCGAAGAAAGCTGAAAATAACTGATTACTCTATGAAAAAACAAGGAACGCTAATCTTCTTTTGTGGCAAGATGGGTTCTGGTAAATCGACAAAAGCGATCTCCCTGGCGAAAGAATATAATGCAATACTCTTGTCTGAAGATGAATGGTTGTCGGCTATTTACCCAGAAGAAATTAAAGTATTTGCTGATTATATAAAGTATTCCTCTCGTCTCAAGCCTTTATTAAAGAAGCACGTCCAAAACCTCTTAAATTCTGGTATTTCCGTAATCATGGATTTTCCAGGTAATACTCGTAATCAACGAGCTTGGTTTAAAGATATATTTTCTGAGTATGAAATACCGCACAAATTATATTATCTCGAATTAAGTGACGAACTCTGTTTAAAGCAGATCGAACAGCGTAAAAAAATTAATCCAAGTCGCGCTGATTTTGATACCGAAGAAGTTTTTCATCAAGTAACCAGTTACTTTCAACCTCCCACCGAAGAAGAGGGTTTTAATATACAGATAGTAAAAAGAGAAAATATATGATGTAGCGTTTTGATGCACAGCGATCGCCCGTCCCGAACCCAAATTACACCC
>NZ_JBZNBU010000183.1:0-40936 GCF_058530065.1 Waterburya sp.
CTCGATCAAATCCAATCTGGAGATAAAAACATGAAATCAGTTATTACCACGGTAGTTGCCGCTGCTGATGCAGCAGGTCGTTTCCCCTCCACCTCTGACCTAGAATCCGTTCAAGGTTCTATCCAGCGCTCTGCTGCTCGTATGGAAGCTGCTGAGAAACTAGCTAGCAACATCGATAACGTTGCTCAAGAAGCTTACGATGCTTGCATCAAGAAGTATTCTTACTTGAACAACGATGGCGAAGCTAACTCTACTGATACTTTCAAAAGCAAGTGTCTTCGTGACATCAAACACTATATGCGTTTGATCAACTACTGTCTAGTTGTTGGTGGTACTGGTCCTTTGGACGAATGGGGTATTGCTGGACAGCGTGAAGTATATCGTGCGTTAAATTTGCCTACTGCTCCTTACGTTGAAGCTTTAAGCTTTGCTCGTAACCGTGGTTGCGCTCCTCGCGATATGTCCGCTCAAGCTTTAGTTGAATACAACGCTCTTCTAGATTACGTAATCAACTCTCTTTCTTAAGAGATAAGCTGGTATCCAGTTTGATAGCTGTAGATTTAAGATTGATCGGCTAATGGGGGCTTTAGGTCTGTTGCTTTGACTTTGAACTAGTTTGAGTATCAGTCTTAAAGCCCTCATTGTTTTTTGACCGTATATTTTTTAACAATCAAAAAAATTTTAAGATAGAGTTATTAACTTTATTAGTTTAATTGGGTAAATGACCATAGACGCTATTTTTGAGAAACTCAAGCACCCTAACCCCAAGTTGCGGGGTAAAGCAATGTGGGAATTAGCCGAAGCCAGAGATGAGAATACTATTCCTCGTCTGATGAGCATTCTGGATGAAGAAGATGTGACATACAGAAGAACTGCCGTTAAGACATTAGGAGTGATTGGAGAAGATGTCGTTCCCTATGTAGTGGATTCTTTGCTTAATAGCGATAATCCTACAGTACGTTCTAGTTGTGCCAAAGCTTTAGCTCAAATAGTGGCTCACCATCCAGAGACACCAATGCCAGAAGCAGGTATTCAAGGATTGAAACAAGCTTTAAACGATCCTAATCCTGTAGTTTATATTCCTGCGGTAATGACTTTAGGGGAAATTGGCTCTCCTGTATTCGATTTATTGGTAGAAACTTTAGAAGCAACTGACAACCCCGCAGTAGGAGTAACAATCTTAAATGCTTTGGGTTCTATGGGCGATCCTAGAGCAGTTGAAGTTTTAAATAAGATTTCTCAAGATGATTCGGCAGATCCTTATATTAAAGAATCCGCTGTAAGTGCTTTGTCTCGTTTAGAGATGGTCATGAAATACAAAAATTAAATTAAGTTTTAAATTTCAATTAATACTTCGATCGCGATGGTTTTTTTGGGAAAACTAAGAATATGCTCAAACAATTTCTTTCAGTTTTCCTCGAATCTCCCTGTCCTTTGTGCCAAAGAACTAGTGCTAAAACAATTTGTCAATACTGTTTTAATAAGCTCATAACTCATCAATTCAAGCAACGCGATCGCAACTCATGGTGGGGAGATTTACCCGTCTTTGCTTGGGGTAGGTATGAAGGACAATTGAAGAGAGCTATTTTGGCGATGAAATATCATAATTCTCCCGAAATAGGTTTGGTTTTGGGAGAATTATTAGCTAAAGCTTGGATGGAGAACAAGTCAATTGATTTGCAAAAAGTTACTGTCGTTCCGATTCCTCTGCATTGCCAAAAAATGAAAGATCGGGGTTTCAACCAAGCAGAAAAAATAGCTCGCGGTTTTTGTCGGTTAACGGGATACGATTTATCTCCTCAAGCTCTAGTTAGGATACGAGAAACTAAAGCCATGTTCGATCTTAGCCCTGAAGAGAGAAGCCATAATTTAAAAGGTGCATTTGGTTTGGGCAAAAAATTACCTTCTCATCCCGTCTTGTTGTTAGATGATATTTACACTATGGGAACTACTGTTAAGGAATCGGCAAGAATTCTTAGACAGAATAAAATTCAAGTCATTGGCTCTGTGGTTGTTGCTAAAACTACTAGTTTTCGGCAGCTATAGAAAATTAATCAATTACAGCCGTTTTCAGTTGAATAACTCCCTTGGAAAATTTACTAGTTCGTAGTTCTTCACGACTTGGAAGGTTAGCATAATTATTCATCACGAAAGCAACGTAATTGCGTTGAAATAGTATTTGTGTTTGCCTTCCAAAACCCTTGTTAAGCATAGATTTTAGAGAAACCTTCCAAGTCGTGAGTTCTTAGTTTTCAGTTTTTAGTTTTTAAAGTTTAATTTATGTGGTCTACCCATGTGAAAAGCACAGTAAATTGATTTTCCATAAATAATTAAGTGGAAGGGAAAGATTTGTCTAGACATCTAGATGAAAGCGATAAATTTAAAGAAAATAAGCGATCCAGATGAAGGAGGAGAGAGTGATTCTAGCGTTGTAGAGTCAGAGATGAGTTTAATAAATTCAGATTCAGAATATGAGTTTGTTGGGTATTTTTTTCTACAATGTATTGTTAAGTCCGCGACTGAGTAACGATTGGTGCGATCGCTTGAATTGGCTATATTGAGTATTAATTATCTAAAATGAACATAGTAGAAAGCTTTAGAATGGCTGTGGCGACTTTGGTAGCCAATAAAATGCGTAGCAGCCTGACCATGTTGGGTATTATTATCGGTAACGCTTCGGTGATTGCGATGGTGGGAGTGGGGGAAGGAGCAAAAAACCTAGCTTCCGAACAGTTTGAGGCTCTTGGCCCTAATGTAATTTTTGTAGTTCCTGGTACACAAGAAGAAAGACGCACTACTTTTAATGCCCCCAAAACCTTAGTTTGGGAAGATGCGATCGCTATAGCCGAACAAGTCCCTACAGTTAAAGAAACTGCACCGCAAATTACTAGCAGTCAATTAATGACCTATCGCAATCGCAATGTCAACGAGCAAATTGTTGGTACGACTCCAGAATATCTGACCGTAAGGAGTTTTGAAGTAGATCGAGGGCGATTTTTTAATAATGTCGATATCAAGCGCAACCGTAGAGTAGTAGTTTTAGGTTCGGAAATAGCAGAGAAGTTTTTTCCTTACGAAAATCCTTTAGGTAAAAAAATTCGAGTTAAAAATATCAATCTAGAAATCATTGGGGTATTAGAATCGAAAGGAGCTTTTTTAGGACAAAATCAAGATCTAACTGCCTATGTACCCCTGACAACCATGGCAAATCAAATAGTCGGTAATGATTCTCCCTATGGTACTCAAGTAACTTTTATTTCTATTGCTGCTAAAGATGAAGATAGCATTCGCGCTGCTAAGTTGCAGATCGAAAACCTGTTGCGTCTACGTCACAAAATTACGGGAGAAGATGATTTTAGCGTCCGCACTCAAAAAGATGTTTTAGAGATTGTCGGCACTATTTCCAGTGGTTTAACGGTGCTATTAGCTGCGATCGCAGGGATTTCCTTGTTAGTTGGGGGAATTGGCGTAATGAATATTATGTTAGTTGCGGTCACTGAAAGAACCAAAGAAATCGGCTTGCGTAAAGCGATCGGTGCTAAGGAAAAAGATATTTTGTGGCAATTTCTGATTGAAGCAACGATTCTCTCTGCTGCGGGGGGCGCAATTGGAACGGCAGTGGGAATCACGGGAATTTTAATTGTGGGTTTGGTTTCTCCTCTTTCTCCTGCTATTTCCCCCATTGCCATTGTTCTGGCGGTAGGAGTTTCTGGGGCGATCGGTTTATCTTTTGGTGTCTTTCCTGCTAAGGCAGCAGCCAAATTAGATCCAATTGTTGCCCTCAGAAGTATTTAAAGGGAAAAATAAATAGTCGCACCGCGATCGTATTCTCCATCTGCCCAAACTTTTCCACCGTGACGGTAGATAATGCGTTGTACTGTAGCCAAACCGATTCCCGTACCTGGGAATTCTTCTTGAGTATGAAGACGTTTAAAAGCAGTAAACAATTTATCGGCATATTCTAAATCGAAACCCGCACCATTATCTCTCACGTAGTAAATAGGGCGATCGCAATCACTAAAAATTCCCTTAAATTCTATTAAGGCTCGCTCTCGCTTAGAAGTATATTTCCAGGCATTGTGCAATAGATTATTTAAGACGATCCTCAACAGCTGAGGGTCTCCATAAGCAGTAAGATTTTCCTGAGTAATAAATTCTACTTGGCGATCTGGTTCTGTCGAGCGTAATTCTTCAATAATATCTCCCGCCATTTTGCTGAGATTGACTCGAACCGATTTCATTTGAGTGCGAGTAACTCTAGACAGTTGCAATAAAGCGTCGATCAAGTCGCTCATTTTTTTGCTGTTGGCTTGTATGCGTTGTAAATAGTGCCTACCGCGATCGTCTAAATTGGGTTGGTAATTTTCCCACAGTACTTGACTGAAGCCGTTAATTACCCGCAAGGGTGCTTGCAAATCGTGAGATACAGAATAGGAAAAAGATTCTAATTCTTTGTTGGCAGCTTCCAATTGCAACGTACGCTGAGAAAGGGCTTTTTTGGTATCTGCCAAGTCGGGAATATCGTTAGAAGTATGCAACAAAGCATATATTTCGCCACTTTTGTTGCGTAAAGGAGTTATTGTCGTGTCAAAATAATGGACTCCATCGGCGAGAGTTACTTCTTCTTGAACTTTAATTTCTTTGCCGTAGGTAATAACTTGTTGTTGTTGCCAAACAGCTTGACGAGCATAATCTGAAGAGAAGTATTCGGCGATGCTTTTGCCTCGAACTGCTTTGGTATCGGACAAACCCAAACTCTTAGCTAGTTTGCGATTAACGAAAGAAATTGTTTCGTCGTGAAGATTAACTACAAAAATATAAGAAGGTAGTAAATTGATGATGTCGGCTAGATCTTCACAGGATTGTTTCGCTGATGTTGGGGATTCTAGTTGATTTTGATGTTTGATTTCTTTCGTTCTAATTTTAGATTCGGTAATATCCATTGCTGTACCAGTTAGTCCAGTTACTTCTCTAGCAGAATTGTAATTAATTTTACATTGAAGTTGAATCCAGGAAATGGCGTAATTTAAGCTGATAATTGGATATTCAATTTTTAGATTGCGATTGGTTTTAATGGCTTTAACCAAGCTCAAATCTACTTTCTCTATAGCTTTAGGGTGAATAGATGCCAAGAAACTTTTATAACTGCCATCAAATTCGGCTAAACCAAGAATCTTACGAGCGCGATCGCAAACTCGAACGGTATTATCTCTCAGATCCCAACTCCAATGACCAATATAAGAGGTTTCTGGGACTGAATCTAGTTTAGTTACTGTTTTTGCCAGTTCTCTAGTTTTATTGACTACTTCCGTAATATCTTTAACGATGGAGATCGTTAATTCTTCTTGTTCTTGTCCCCAACGAAGAGGGGCGGTATATAGTTCCCAAAAACGCTTTTTTCCATCGCTGGTAGTAATGCTGGCTTTGCTTTGAATGGCTTGTTCCAGGGAATATTCAAGCTTGATGTGATTCATTTCCTCCGCCAAATTGCTGAGGGAATGGGCAATGTCCTGCAATATATTTTTGGTTTGAGTTCCCATCAGAGGAACTTTATTTATTTTTTGAGTAATTGGCGGTGAAATTGCAGGAGTTATGAAGTCTGAATTTATTGGATTTTGCTTGACTCTTGCTTTTTGCTTCCATTCAGCGAGCGTCGAAATGTCAGAAATACTATAGCCCGTCACCTCAACCCAATTGCGATTGAGATAGAGAATACGATCGTCATGATTATGAATCATCACGGGAAAAGGTATATGTGCCAGACAATTGGCTAAAGTGGTATGTTGAATTTGCCATTTATCTGTAGAGTTAGACTCTTGACGAGGAGATAAGGAAGAAGGTCGTCTATTATTTCTGGCGATCGCCAGTTCTGGTTTAGCGAACTGAGTTTCTTCTAATTGAATATTGCTTTGAAAAAACTGACCCAATCTACTTTCGGCGAGTAACAAAGAGCCTAAATGCAGTTGAGAACGACGATCTTGTTGGTGAGAAATACTGGGATGGCTGGCTACCCATTGATGGCAAAGTTTGATATATCCTAAGAAAATTACTAAATAATTGTAATAAGTAGTTCCCAAGATTTTTTGCAGAGTTGAGATACTGGTATTGGCTTGAGAGGAATATAAAAAAATGTAATAGGCGCAACGCAACAAACTCTTTTCTAATTCGGGATCGTTTTGCCAACCTTTGCCATCTCCCCATCGATCGTCCAATATTTCTAAGTCTGGGGATATATCTTCTTCTTGATGGGGAGGCGTAATTTCTTCTAAGGTGAGAATTTCTGGCGCGCTCATTCCCAGAGATAAAAGAGTGCAACTATGGCAAATAGTGAAATAACTCACACCAAAATAACGAGATAAACAAACAAAAAGTTTTTCTTTAAATAAATTGGGTAGAGGATTATTGATATAAGCCGAAAAAGTTTGTTGAACTAAGCTGCGAAAAATTAGAGATGAATCGATCGCAGGAGTTAAAAATGCAGGAAAATAGCCTAATTGTTTGACCAATTCGGTTTTGGACAAATATGAATGAACATGATTCATTGAGATTGCTGTTGTGGGGAAAGGGCAATTATAAGCTGAGAATCTTGAGTCTTTGATAAATCAGCTTTTAGATTAACTTTCGATCTGAGTAATAGTGCTGTTAGTTCAAATTTTCTTTAGTAGTTTAGCCAAAAATGTATTTTTTGATACAGTTTATTCGCAACCCCATTGATTTAAAACCGTACTTTCAATTGATTTTAATTTAAGTCTGCATTACAGTTTTTCTATACTCCAAATTATGAATAATCTATACTTACAGCCGTTTTCAGTTGAATAGCTCTCTGGGAAAATTTACTAGTTCGTAGTTTTTAGTTTTTAGTTCTTAGTTTTTAAAGTTTAATTATGTGGTCTACCCATGTGAAAAGCGCAGTAAAATTAGTTCGAGAAATAAATCTAGAATAACTGGGCAATTTGCTCGATATTGTAACACTTTGTGACTTGTAGTTACAAAAATTAATATAAATATTTAAAACTAGCGATCTATCAGCCAGCGAGCCAACCTAACAAAATAGCGACAAACGCACCTATAATGGTGTTAATCAAGTTAACCAGATCGTTAGTCAGCCAACTAAAACGAGATTCTAAAGTTGCACCAATCAAACTTTCAATAGTAGTAGCCACAAAAGCAGCAACTACACACCAAATAATACCCAAAGAAGAGATCGTGCCAATTATCCAAGCGATCGTAGCTAATATGAGCGAAGCAACGATCCCCGCCATCGTACCTTCCAAACTAACCGCACCTTCCGTACCTCTAGGGACTATTTTGAGAGTAGTAATCAAATAAGTTGTCTTACCATAAGCTTTGCCCACTTCACTGGCAGTAGTATCAGAAAGCTTAGTACAAAAACTAGCTACATAACCCAAAACTAACAACTCTTGCCAAGGAGAATCCACAAACAAAGTCGCGATCGCACAAATAGTTGCTGTCAGTGCCGATCCCCAAACATTTCCCGCCCCCCGAACTCCAGAACGTTCTTCGGCAATCCCTTCTGCTTCTTTTTGCTCGATCCCCACAAAAGTTAAAGCCGAACCGCCCAAGAAAAACAACATCACAATGGCATAACCTTGCCAGCTTAAAGTACCCCAAACTAAAACCCCTAACACCAGAGCGTTTAAATATCCCCAGGGAGTCAATAATTTTTTGGGCAAAAACCAGGCAACACCTAATAAAATAGAGTTTACAGCTAAAGCGATCGTCCAAGAATTAGACAGGGGCAAAGTATCGAGCATCTCAAAGATTTTGGTAATAGATATTTTATGTCTTTAGCCTATCAACTAATCTTTATCTTTCTATTCAGAATTCATGTCTCTTGATAAAACCGAAGCCAAACAACTATTAGAACGAATGATTTTTGAAGATTTACCACCCCAACAGTGGGTAGAGGATGTTTGGGGAATCACACCAATCCTAGGAGATAGTGCAGCCAAACTTTATGAGGCTTTTGAGGCTTTAATTGAATGCTGTCCAGAAGATAAGCTAGACGGATTGTTACAGACTTATTTGCAAGAACAGATGGATAATAACTAACCACAAATTTCTTGGTAAATATCGTAGTCTTCTGTTGTAAAACAACAAAAAATTATCTTAGGGCGATCGCTCATTATTTTTTAAGATCGAATTTGAATTTATTTAGTGTAATTTGTTTCTTAAAAGTTAATAATGAATCTGACTGAGAATGTAGCGCAAGCGATCGTAATCATCTTTTAATAGGGTGCTGAGAGTTCGACCCACATTTACCAGCCAATCGCGATTTGCTTGTCTGAGACGGTAAATTTCTCGCACTGAAGCAGCTACTAAAGACTCGACTGGTATGTCTTTAGCTTGCAGGAGAGTCCGCAAAAAATCTAGATTTTCAGTAAAGTTAACCACTTCTGCTGGGTCGCAATGATAAACTGATTGGTGGATTTGAGGGGGGCGAGGGGGCAAATACTGATATACTCGCCCCAAACTATTACCATTGTTGTTGCTCGGAGCTTCAAACCCGACAATGGCAGCTTTAAACTCAGTTTTAAGCATGGCAAAAATTTGTGGTTGTTGTTCGCGCAATTCTGACAAAGACAAGCCCAATGCTCTGGCACGATGAACCGAATCTATAGGACTAGTAGTAACGTAGGTGACAACTGCCAAAATTTTGTTACCAGATTCTTCATCAAAAGACTTGATCCAGCTACCAAAAGGGGGCATTACAGGAAATTTTAAATCTTCTGGTTCGAGACATTGGGCTAAATATTGAGTTGTAGAAGTTTCAATTACTTCGCCAATATGTTGGGGATTGCGATCGTCAACTGTAAATTGAGGTAGTGGAAGACGCATTATTTATATAGCAAATAGCAGTTATGGAATAATACTAAATTACTCTATGTGGATTTGCCGAATATTATGACAAATTTAATCGATTGGCAAACAATTACTTTTTTTTCTTCTTAGTAAGATCTACTGGTTCTAATTCCGATAAATTAAAGGTAACTAGCTTATCCCAGTTGCCTCCTTCAAATAGTACTGCTACTCTGCTAGCATCTATCCGCTGTACTAAACCTTGAAAATTGTAATAAATATCGTCAGCATTAATAACTTTAACTGTTGTGCCAGGTAGAATCATCATTATTTTATTGGCGATCGCTCTGCTTATATTTGATTTTGTGTTTTATTCTATATTAAATCTGCGGTTATTATGGTTGAGACGCAAATAGGGCTAAAGATATGCCACGAAAAAAAACCAATCTACCCAAACAGCTTCGCCTGGGACGAAATAAAAAATCCTGCGACGCACAACCTCCTAAATATGATATAGACAAAGGAAGATACGGCATTAAAACCGATGTTCCAGATATTAATTGGACGTTCAGTAGATTAACCATAACTATTATTGTTTTATGTATTCCTTATTTGATTGCTGTTATTCTGTCTTTTGCCGTAAAAAATTATTTGATTGCAGGGGTATTCGTAGGAATTGGATTATTGGTGATTGGAATGTACTTTTTGATTCGTTTTTTAGACAAAGCTGACCTTTAAGCTAAAAGACTTGTCTTAAGTAACAGACAAGTCCACAATATATTTGAATATCCCCAACTAAGACATCATGCGATCGAGAATTTTCTGGACGATTTGCATACCGCTAAAAGCCTGCCAGCCAAATAATCCTAACAACACAACATTGAGGGATACGTGAGTAGTGCGAGCCAAATCATTACCTTTTTGCATATAAGGTACTAAAGAAGCAGAAACAGCAATCATCGCCGTCATCACTAATCCTGCTATTAAATGAGGACCAACAAATAATTTACCGTTATTAATATAGGTAACAGCCATGCCACCCATATTTCCGACCACCATTAAAGCCAATAGAATTGAACCCATTTGGTGATGTCTTTGGGTAAATTTTTTGCCGATTAATTCTTTTCTGGTTTCTTTATCTGCGCTGCGAATTTTAGAACTTTTAATTCCTAAATACAAAGCATATACAGTAATGCCAAATAAGACCCACATTAGAATGGGGTGACCGAATTGAGACCAAGTTTTAACTCCCTGGGGAATTTCAAACGCCATGATGTTCTCCTCTTGATATTTCAGATTCTAAAGACTTTATAAAAAGTAACTTAACATATATTCATATTGTCCTACGATGCTAAGTACGATTTATCCCTATCAACTTCCACCTCTACTAAAACCTGGAGATTTGGTAGTGGCGATCGCCCCCAGTGGTGCTTTAAAAACTACCGATGCTTTGGAGAAAGGCATAGCTATCTGGAAAAATAGGGGTTATTCCATTGAATTAGGCGATAATTATCAGTCCTGTTACGGTTACCTCGCAGGGAGCGATCGCCAGCGTCGCGAGGATTTAGCCGCAGCATGGCAAAATCCAGAATGTAAAGCGATCGTGGCAATTCGGGGCGGTTATGGCGCAGCTAGACTATTAGAAGATTGGCATTGGGATTCAAACTGTCAAAAATGGCTAATTGGTTTTTCTGACATTACTAGCTTGTTGTGGAGTTTAGGGACGGTAAATATTTCGAGTCTCCACGCACCAGTTTTAACTACCATTGCTGACGAACCAGATTGGGCGATCGCCAGAATGTTTGACTATTTAGAGAAAGGCGAGATCGAATCCTTACAAGGAAAACCAGGAGGGGGCGGAGAAGCTACAGGAATATTATTGCCAGGAAATTTAACAGTAATTACCCATCTTTTACACACGCCTCTCCAGCCCAATTTGCAAGGAGTAATTATCGCTTTAGAAGATGTCACCGAATATCCTTATCGAATCGATCGCCTTTTGACTCAATGGCATATGAGTGGAGTATTTAAGCATATTAAAGGCATTGCCCTCGGTCGATTTAGTCGTTGCACGCCCTATCCAGGTACAAAAAGCTGGACAATTGAAGAAGTATTGCGCGATCGCCTTCAAGACTTGAACGTTCCTCTTGTGTGGAATTTACCTTTTGGTCACGATGGGATAAATGCTGCTTTACCCGTAGGACAAATTGTTACTTTAAATGGCGATCGAGGTAGCTTGAGTTGGCAGCTTTCAACTTAAAGCTGTTATGAGAATCTGGTAGAATTTCAAACACAGAGAATGCTTAATAAAACTTAAAGGAGAATCCAGTTTTGTCTCATACTATTGTCACTGATGTTTGCGAAGGCGTTGCCGATTGCGTCGATGCTTGTCCCGTTGCTTGTATCCACGATGGGCCTGGAAAAAATGTTAAGGGAACTGAATGGTATTGGATCGATTTTGATACTTGTATTGACTGCGGTATCTGCTTGCAAGTATGTCCCGTAGAAGGGGCGATCGTTCCTGACGAAAGACCAGAATTACAGAAGACTCCCCAGTAGCTACCTACTACCGTAGGGGCGGTTCGGACGCAAAACTAATCCTTTAGGGCGAACCGCCCCTACCTACTACCTATTACTTATTACCTATCTCTTCGTTTCCCAATAAATACTTATAAGCAGCATAAGCTAGGGTGACTACTCCAGTCATAATTGCTGCCTCGTCTACTTCAAATTTGGGGTGGTGTAGGGGATAGTTTGTTCCTTCCCCCCCAATTCCCAAACGGAACATACAACCAGGAACTCGATCTAAATACACAGAAAAATCTTCTGCACCCAAAGAGGGTTCGGGCAGCAGTTGAACGCTCTCATCGCCCCAGGCTTCGCGGGTAGCTGCTTCTAAAATTTGAGTTAGTTTTTCGTTGTTTTGTACTGAAGGAACACCACGACGATAGTCCACTTGATATTTTGCGCCAAAAGTATCGCAAACCCCTTTGACAACGTTCTCAATCCATTGGGGTAGGGTAGCATGGCTTTCGGGATGAAGCGATCGCACTGTACCGACCATTCTCACTCGGTCGGCAATGACGTTAGGGGCGCGTCCTCCTTGTATTTGACCGATAGACAAAACAATAGGGTGTAAGGGGTTTTGAGTCCGACTGATGGCTTGCTGGAGGGTGTTAATTACTTGGGCTGCAATCCAAATGGCATCGATCGCCTGATGGGGACGCGCCCCATGTCCCGATTCTCCTTGAATGATAATTTCTAATTCATCGGCAGCAGAAGTTAAAGCACCATAACGAATGCCCACTTGACGGGCAGGAATTGAGGGAAAAACGTGAACGCCATAAATTGCATCTACTCCTTCCATCGCCCCATCTTTAACCATCCATTTTGCTCCTTGAGCGATTTCTTCGGCGGGTTGAAACAAGAAACGAATATTGCCTGGTAATTTGTTCGATAGCTGGGACAAAACCATTGCCGTACCTAAGCCCAAGGTGGAATGAACGTCATGTCCGCAAGCGTGCATAATTCCCTGATTGCGGGAAGCAAAGTCATGTTTGGGATACTCTTGTATGGGTAGAGCATCCATATCTGTCCGAATCGCTAGAGTACGGCGGTCGTTCCCCGAACCTGCTAATTCTCCTAATACTCCTGTTTTTCCTACCGCTTCAGTAACGTTCAAACCGCAAGAAGAAAGTACTCCTGCTATGTAGGCAGCAGTTTGATATTCTTCTCCACTCAATTCGGGGTGAGCGTGAATGTGACGGCGAATTTCGATCAGTCGCGGGGCAAAGTCTTGGGCGATTTTTTTGATTTCAGAGAGCATTAAGTTATGGTGGCGGTGAGCTTTATGGTTTCTCTCCTCGCCAGATTGATTTTGAGGATTGCGGGATGTTAATCCTGAGTAACTATTACTACAGTAATGTTATCAGATCCTCCTGCTGATTTGGCAGATTCAATCAACTGTTGTGCTGTAGTTTTGGGAGATTCTAAATTAGATAAAGCCGTTTCAATTTGCTCGTCAGCCACTTCTTCAGTCAAACCATCGCTGCAAATTAATAGGCGATCGCCAGATTGAATTTCAAATTCTTGAATATCTATGTGCTGTAGGTCTTCCCTACCCAAACACTGAGATAAAACGTGTCTCCAGGGGTGGAATTTCGCTTGTTCTGCGTCAATTTCGCCTTTTTTCAAAGCCATTCCCACCCAAGTGTGGTCGTCGGTAATTTGCTCCAAGTTAGAACTGCGCAGGCGATATAAGCGCGAATCCCCTACGTGAGCGCACCAAGGTTGCTCGTCTCGAAATATGAGAACTACTACAGTTGTCCCCATATCTCTTCTTTCAGGGTGAGAACGCTGGTCTTCAACGATCCCCAAGTTGGCTTTTTCTACTGCTTCTTTGAGTAATTCAGGAGAGGAAATAGAATTATCTTCCCAGTGTTGTTCCAAATAGTTACGGATAATTTCCGTAGCAATACGACTGGCTTCTTGTCCCCCAGCGTGACCGCCCATGCCATCAGCCACTATGAAAAAACGCCCTAACTTTTCATCGACGAAGTAGTTATCTTGATTGGCTGTTCTAACAACCCCGGTATCTGTAAGACCTATAAAATGACGCTTCATAAACAGTTAAGCTATAAACTGAAACAGAATGCAAGTAATAAACAACAATACAATAATGTTGGAAAAATTATTATCTTGCTTAGAACATACGGTCAATGCGATCGAGACGTTTTAACAATCGCACAAAAGCCCAACCAGGGATTAGGGCGATCGCGGCAACAACGGCTGCAACAATCTGATAATCGTTGACCAATAGGAGTGTGGCGCATATTAATAACGCACTCAACAACACAGTATAGTTTGTACCGAGTTGAATTGCACTCAAACGGCGTATTGTTCTTTCTGATTCTATCGAACGAACTCGAACTCGTAAATCTCCTCTCTCTAATTTATCGATAGTATCATCGATTCTTCTGGGTAGTCCCAGAGCAGTAGTACCTACCTGGGCAGCTTGCCTGCCCAATTCATCAAAGATGGTGTTGCCGTTAGGTCCATTACTAGTCATAAGCTGCATTGCATAAGGTTGAGCGACTTCCATAAAATTAAATTCAGGGTCTAAACCCTTGCCCACCCCCTCTAGGGTAGAGAAAGCTCGCATGACAAAGGTAAAGGTGGCAGGAAAACGAAAAGGCTGACCGTAGGCTATATCGTAGAGGTCTTCGCTGATAGCATCGATCGATTGTTCTTCAAAGGGTTTATCCATGAAGTTATCTAACATATATTGGATCGATCGCCTGACGGAAGTCATGTCTCCCGTGGGGACTAACGCTCCTAAATTGATTAGAGACTTAACTACCATATCGCCGTTTTTCTGACTGATGCCCATCAAAGTATCGATCAGACCTTCGCGAATGTTGTTTTCGATTTGCCCCATCATGCCAAAATCATAAAAGATTAAAGCCCCGTCGGTATTGACTGCTATGTTACCAGGGTGAGGATCGGCATGGAAAAATCCTCCGTTGAGTATTTGTTGGAGGTAGGCTTTTGCTCCCAAACGAGCTAAGATTTTTCGGTCTAAACCTGCTGCTTCTAAAGCTTCGTAGTGGCTGATTTTTATTCCTGGCATATATTCCAAAGTCAATACTTTGGGGGAAGCATATTTCCAATATACGCGGGGTACGCAAACCCAATCTTCACCACGAAAATTACGGCGGAAGGTATCTGCATTGCGACCTTCCCGAAGATAGTCGGTTTCTTCCCATAGAATACGACAACATTCATCGTATATGCCCATCCAATCTCTATTCTTGCCCCATTTGGGGTGATTCTGAAAATAACGAGCAATTTGGCGCAAGATAGCTAGATCGATCGTAAATAACTGCTTTAGCCCTGGTCGTTGTACTTTGACTACCACATCTTCGCCACTGTGTAGTCTGGCTCGATGTACTTGTCCCAAACTGGCTGCTGCTAGGGGAATCGGGTCGAAGCTAGCATATAGTTTAACGACTGGTTTGCCAAATTCCCCTTCGATAATTTGTTCGATCTGCTCGTAAGGAAAAGCAGGAACTCTATCTTGTAGCTTAGAAAGTTCCTCAACATATTCTACGGGAAACAGATCGGCACGAGTGGAGAATAGCTGTCCTAGCTTGATAAAAGTAGGTCCTAATTCTAGAAAGTTCTCTCTAATCCAAATCGCTTGCTTTCTGCGCCTAATTGCTTGTTTTTCTGGGGTAAAACCACCCTGATAAGTCCACTTGCGATTGTTACGCCAGTTTTTGAACAGAAAGGTGAAGACAAACAACCAAATATCTATGCGACGACGATTGCGAGAATAGTTACGCCGATTCCAGCGATAAGACTTGCCTGATGCCACTACGACCGATTTAGAGATTTGAGATGTTGGACTAGCAACATTCAAAACCATTGGGGAAGGGTTGGATTTGCTTGACTCGCGAGCGATTGAATTTTGATGGGGAAGGGCAGGAGACACAGAAATTATTAACTTATATTAAAGTAAAGTCTTATTGGTTAAGTAAAATTAACTAATCTAAATCTTAGCGATTTATGGCTCAAAAAACTCAATTTATGATACTCGATCGCATTAACTTAAGCTTTTCTCAAACAAGTTGGCTAGGGTCGAACCAGCACAAAGTAATTGATGACAGCCAAACTTAATTGTTGATTTAGTTTGATCGCCCTCAGTCTTGATATTGTTTTAATTCGGCTCTTAAAGTAGCAATTTCTGCCCTTAGTTTATCCAACATTGCCTGAAGATCGTCAGCATAAATGTCAATTTCGATCTTAGAGGTAGGAGTCGTGCTAGAGGAATTAGAGGAAGTAGAAGTGTTGGCAGGATTGGAATAAGTTGGATTCCCCGCTGCGCGATCGGCTCGCGACTGTACTTCTTCTAAAAATATTCTTAAATTTTCTCTTTGTTCGGCATCAAATTTACCGAATTCGCTCATAGCGTTGGTAAAAGATTCTTCTAGTTTTTCGCTGAATACTTCAGCTAATGCTCTCCCAAAAAAGAAAGCATCAGTAACGGGATTGCTCATAGAGATCGAGTTTATTTATGGCTATTTGTTACAAATTATATACTAGACCTTAGCGCAAAAGTTGGTTAATATTCCTGTTTATCTTTATACTTTGCCCCTTTCCCTGACTCTTGGCTAAAAATTTACTCGATCGCTTTTTTACTGCTGACTGGTAATTTAAAAAATTTATTTAAGTGTTTTTGTACTATTCAATTGAACGGAAAATATCGGTGACAGTTATTCGATAAAATTGATGGCATACGAAACAATATTATACTTTTTTATCTAAATTAATTTACATGGTTTTTTTAGTAATTATTGGTCTAGCCATGGCTATATTAGCCGTATTATTTGCCTTCCAAAATTCTACTTTGGTGACTATTAGTTTTGGTGCTTGGCAATTTGAAGAGTCTCTAGCAATTGTTTTAATTGTTGTTTTAGGTTTGGGTATTATTATTAGCTTGTTGTTATCTCTGCCAACTATTATTAAGCGAGGTTGGCAAAATGCTCAACAAAAAAAGAAAATTACCGAATTAGAAACTCAATTAAGGGAACAAAATCGAATCAATTCCCAACAAGAATCGGCAAATCTCGCCCGACAATCAGCTACTCAAGAGCTATTACAAGCATTTGAACTATCAGATAATGTTACGGGATTGCTCACTAAAGATGCCACCATCAAGGTAACAGATCGACTTTTACAACAAATTCAAAATCAACCGAATAACCCCCGCTATGGTTCTTTGTTGGTTGCTTTGTTAGCTGTCGAACCTGGCAAATCTTCATTGACTTTTGCCGACGTGGGAAGTGAAAATGCAGTTTATAAAGCGATCGCCAAAAGATTTAAAAATGCTGCTATTCCCGACAGTTTTTTGGGTATTACCGAACGCAAACGTCTTATTTGTTTGGTTTTGGGTTTAAAAGGCACAGAAATTACTCAATATACCAATTATTTGCTAGAGAAAATTAGCGAGTCTCCCTTGCAAAAAGCAGATGGAACTTCATTACCCTTAAAAGTAAGTCTTGGGGCAGTAATAGTCGATCCCACAGATACTCTCGACAGTCGTAGCATTCTCAAACAAGCAGAGCATAATTTGGATGTGTCCCAACATCAAAACCGCAACTCTCCAGAAATCACGGAAATAACTACTAAAACTCTTTAAAAGTCTAGCAGTAATAGTCTTTGACATCCTCCCATCGTGCATGGGCAAAGGATTCCTAAACCTAACGATTTAAGTTTCTGTTTCTTTCTTCCACTAGAAGTCCTTCGCAACTGCTATTTAACGCTGTTGAATTATACACATATTCCTCTAAAGCCTCAGAATTGAAAAACAAACGCTCAAGTAGTTTACGTAGAAATATTCTCACCGATTTATATCACAGTAAAAACGATAAGATAGAACCTTAGCAATACTGCTCTTCTTAACCAAATTAGTAAGGCTTGTTGCAAGTTCTTTTTCGTCTGCGGATTTGCTGATAAGAATTAAAGCTACATTTTCGTGGCAAGTTTCTGGCATCGACGGTATGTGAGGAATCATAAAAAGGTATGTTGCTACCTTTGGACGTTCGCCCTTAAGCATTCTTTCAATTCCAATAATTCTCTTTACTTCCTGATTATCTGCTTTCCAAGATCTTAATTGTTGTCCTAACTCTACAATAGAATTTTTATCGGAGGATACTTTTAAAGTAATTACGCCAAATTGAATTTCATTTTCTCTTAACTGGTAGGGAATATTATTTTCTTGCCAATATTTAATTAGAGCTTTTTGTTCGTTTTGTCTATTCATCCAGATATTATCATGGGGGGATTTTTTCTGAGAATAATTATTTTGTTGTTTTGTGTAATTAACTTTTACTTTTCTTTGTTTGCTCTTTTTAACTACTAAAGTATTTGCCATAATATCTTGAATACTTTGTTTTTGATTGCTAAAAGCTACAATCCTAAACTTATTAAATATAAAAAGTACCGCACAGAAATATTTCCCTAAATATCTTACCGAACCTTGACCAAAAGATATTCGTTTGCCATCCAAGTCAGTTACTTTAATACTCAGTAATTTCTTACCTAGAGTTGCTTGGTTTGTAGAACTTTCTAGAATCCCATTGTAAAGCCAGTCAATTACAAGAAATGTTGGAAATATCCAATCATCATTTGCTAATTTAATTTCCAAAGCATTCAAAACCAACATCAATAATGAAATTACGACAATGAAAATAATTACAGAGATCGCGCGATCGATAACTGCTGCCGTAAATCTCGACCAATAATTAGCATATATAGGTTTCTGCAAACCTTTCTTATTCAATGAAATTTTAGTATCAGAACGAACTTTATTAAGTCCTCTTTTGTGGATTTCAAAAAGTATTGCTTGTTGTGCGGGCTTTTCGTAATGGTCTAGTTCTCTTGCAGCAATCTCCAACTGATAATCGCTTTTCTGTTGCCAAACATCTTTTAAAGACACGATCTACAAACCTTAAACTATTGGATAATCTAGATTGAAAGCATTATAAATATTCAACCTAAGGTCTTTATAATTCGAGCGCAAATTATTTATATTTCAGACGAGGGTTCTATGCAGAAACTAACTTTATCGTTGAATTGATTTTCGTAAACTGTTTGTCATACTCATAATGCTTGAGACTGTAATATGTATTTTAGATGAAATTACCAGCTTCTCTATCTTCGTACACCATGAAAAAAAGCTCTACTATTTCCTTTACAGGTTAGTCTTTGCACTGTCGGTTATCTTTACACTTCAAGTAGTATTGCACAGGCTCAAGTCACATCAGACGGCACGGTCAATACTGGACTTGTTGAGAAATAAACATCGAGAATATCTTCATTAGCTATAGTTGTTGTAATTGGAACAGAATGTTAGTAAAACTTTTTACCCTTTTTACGCCACCAAATTAATTTCTATTTATCTCCCACTTGCTCTAGAAATCTTTCTAGAGCAATGCCAATTCGTAGGGGCGCATGGCAGGGAAGAAACAAATAATCCACATTCGAGCAATTGGATCTGGAAGCTTGTGTAAATTCTTTTCTATCTGTTCTCGAACAATGTCTGGTATTGGATCTGGATTACTAATTTTTTGTTTCGGATAATCGCTATCTCTAATAATGTCAGGGTCAATCTCGAACCAGCCTTGAATATTGTCTATTAGGAATAATTGCCGTAATTTCTCAAGACGATTTCTAGTAGTATAAATGCTAGGTTTATTCCAACTTATGAAATCCAGAATTATATCTCGGTTATTTTTTTGAAAACATAAAATATTTTTTTTTAGATGAATTTTTCTTCAGATCGCTTTTCTCTTGCTCCACAAAATTCTGCTACTGAAGCAGAATCAATTGATAATTTAATTGATATTTTATTGGATGATTCATCACTTCCAACTAATATCATCTCTGAGAAGAAAGTGGAGGTATCGGCAGAAAAAAATACCAATTTAGATCCAGAGTTACTAGCAGCAGAAGAACCAAAGGCGATCGACCATAATCCCCAATACTCCGATTTAGAAGTTGAAGTTGAAGCAGTAAAACAAGATCTCACTCCCAAAGAAGCAGTAGAGTATGAAGCATTTTTACGGCAAACTGTAGATTCAGCACCAAAGTTCGATGCCAAATTATCGAAGGACAATACTTTAAAATTAGAGGAAGGGGTTCTAGAATTAAAAACGGAATCCACCTCTACCGAAGAATTAGTCGAATCGGTTAATACTTTGATTCCCCTAATTGTAGAACTCTTAAAATATAAAGTTGACGAAGATCGCGAAACCCTTTTAGAAACGATCGCGCCAGTAATCGAGCAATTAATCGAACGAAGACATCTAGAAGAACCGAAAAAGATGGCAAGAGCGATCGCGGAAATTCTGCCATCAGCAATCGCCGCAAAAATCCAACTTTCCCCTCAAGAAATTGCCAAAGCGATCGCGCCAGAATTGGCACTATCCATTGAAGAACAGATTAAATTGGATGAAAATGCCATATCTAAAGCTTTGGGTTCGGAGATGGGCAAAGCCATTAAAACCCAAATAGAAGTAGAAAAAGATGCTATGGTGGACGCTCTTTATCCCGTGATTGGGGATACTATTTCTAAATATATGGTGGAAGTAGTCCAAGAGATCAATCACAAGGTAGAAAATACTCTTTCTCCAGAAGGATTTAAACGCAAGATTAGAGCCAAAATTAAAGGAGTATCGGAAGCAGAATTAATCCTCCAAGAATCCATCGGTTGCCACGTACAGGCAATCTTTTTAATTGATAAAGATTCGGGTTTGATAATTCAAGAAGTACAAAAGTTAGGGGAACAGCAACTAGATTCGGATATGGTAGCGGGAATGCTCACTGCGATCCGCAGTTTTGCTAATGACTGTCTTGTTTCGGGTTCGGAATTAGATACTGTTGACTATGGAAACTGGCAAATCCATTTAGAAGTGGCAGGATATTGCTATCTAGCAGTAGTACTTAGAGGAGATCCGACTAAGAGTTTTATCGATCGCATCAGACGTACTTTTGGCAAAATTATTTTAGAGCATGGTAAGGCGATCGAAGAATTTGCAGGAGATACAGCTACAGTTCCTCCTGAAATTAAACACCAACTAGAAGATTTGTTTCAAATAGAAGTAGAGCGACCAAAATCTTCCTCGCCCACTACTTTGTTATGGTTGCTGGCTTTTATTTTGGCAATAATTTTGATTCCTTGGGGTTGGGTTAGCTATCGCGGAAGGATCGCTCGTAATGTAGAAACCATAACGGCTGTGGAGTTGGATGCTACTCCTGAATTATCGGTATATCGTTTAAATTCCCAGGTAGAAGGAGGAAAACTAACTATTACTGGGAGAGTGCCAACCCCAGATTTACGACTTCAAGCAGGAGAAATTGCTAGTAACATTGCCGAAGCCAATCAATTAGAATTGGACAATCAAATCGTTACAGTAAATATACCCTATAACCCTCAGGCGATCGCGGGAGAAATTGCCAGATTGACCAAACTATTCAATCAACGAGAGGGAGTAGCAATTGATACTCAATATCAATCTCGTCGTTTATCAATTGATGGATTTGTGCTGGAGGAGGGGGAGCAAAAATCCCTCGTTGAAGCTTTTGCTGAAATTCCAGGCATCGAAACAACCTTAATCAACCTGAGAGATCGCCTGCCAATAGTTAATGAGCGGATTTATTTTGAGATCGGTTCGGATAAATTAGAGATCGCAGAAAATTCTAGTAAGATTAAATACATCGTGCAGTTTTTAGATCGATATCCAAAGCTGCATCTCAAATTAATTGCCCATAGCGATCGCGAAGGTTCGACGCAACTCAATCAAAAGTTGAGCATACAGCGTTGTTCTAAGGTGAGAAATGCCCTTGTAGATCGGGGTATTGAGTCTAGCAGACTAATAACAGATTGCGATCGACATCGTTTTTCATCCCAGCCCAGCCAAAGTGCAATTGACTCGATTCGTTACGTACGTTTTGAGCCTTTTATTCCCACGAAATCGCCCGAATCATAACTAAACAATGTCAATCATAACTAAAAAAATTTGTCTATTAGGAGATTTTAATGTCGGTAAAACTAGTTTAATTAGACGTTTTGTTGAAGATAAATTTAGCGATGAATATTTATCTACCGTTGGAGTTAAAATATCTCGCAAATCTATTCAAGTAAAAAATAATTTGGATATCGATCAAATTAACTTGATCGTTTGGGATTTGGAAGGAAATACTAAATTTAAAGGAATAACTCCCAGCTATCTTACGGGTGCTAGCGGTTCGATTATTGTGGCTGATTTATCTCGTACCAACACTCTCAGCAATATAAGCAATCATATCGAGCTTAGTTTAAAAACAAATCCCCAAGGAACTATTGCGATCGCTCTTAATAAGGCAGATTTAGTCCCAGAAGAAAAGCTAGCCCAGCTAAGGGAGAATTATAATTTTCTCGATCGCCCTGAAATACTCCTTACTCGTCTCACATCTGCTAAAACAGGAGAAAATGTAGCTGAGATATTTACCGAACTTTCTCAAGAGATGATCAACCCTCCCAGTGGTTAATCGGGATTTATCTTTTCTCCAAATTAAATAGAAAGACTTTTGTGAGAAAATAATAAGCTCAGTTAAATTAATCGAGCAAAAATTTATTTACACCAATGTCTAATACCTACACTGTTGAAATAAACCACAAAGGTGAAACCCACACTATTCAAGTAGCAGAATCCCAGAATATTCTCGATGCTGCAACGGATGCAGGTATTGATTTACCTTTCTCTTGCAGTGCAGGAGTCTGTACCACTTGCGCTGCTCAAATCCTTTCAGGGGAAGTAGAACAAAGTGATGGTATGGGAGTATCTCCAGAATTACAAGCGGAAGGATATGCTTTATTATGCGTAGCATATCCTCGTTCCAACATTAAACTAGAATCTAGTAAAGAAGAAATTGTATATCAAAGACAATTTGGCAAGCAGTAGTTACGACGATTAAACAGTTCCAATCCTTTCGAGAGGCCAAAAACGGAAGACTGCATGACCGATAACATTTTCCGCAGGTAAAAATCCCCAAACATGAGAATCGTTACTGTTGTTGCGATTGTCTCCCATGACAAATAATTGTCCTTCGGGTACGGTTACTGGTAACAGGTCATATTCTGGAGGAGCAGCAATATAATTTTCCGACTGGGGTATATCGTTAATATAAACTACACCATCTTTAACGGCTACTGTTTCTCCTGGGGTAGCGATCGCTCTTTTAATAAAAGCCTGATTTGGTTCGTATCCCAATAGCCTGAGTTTGGCAGGGGGTTGAAAAACAACAATATCTCCTTTAGCGGGAGGATGAAATCTATAATCGATCTTCTCGATTACCAAGCGATCGCCCGTTTCGAGAGTAGGAAACATAGACTCGGAAGGAATATAACGGGGTTCGGCGATAAAAACTCGGATTAAAAAGGCTAATAGTAAGGCAATGACTACTGTAGTGCCATTTTCCTTGAAACCACGCCATAAATTAGCTTTTTTATCTGATTCGGTCAAAGACATAAATAACTAAAATGAACAATTTATCTAAAATAGAAGCGATTTCTATAGATACTATTGTCGTGCCTCAAGGGGCAGAATACCAAGCAGTTTGTCGGGGAATAGCCCAAGCAGGTAGCAAGATTCCTGTTGTAGCTATTCCTTTGGGAACTAAAAATATCGCCATAACTTTGCAGAATTTGGGGATAGCATTAGACAATATCTGCAATCTTCTGATTGTGGGTATGTGTGGCAGTCTCGACGTAAATTATTCTCCTGGGGATGCTGTAGTTTATCAAAGCTGTTGGGATTTAGATGGTCAACAAGTTAATTTAGAGTCGGCATTAACTACTGCTATTGAGAGCAAACTAGCTTTAGATTTAGTTGCAGGAATTACGAGCGATCGCATTATCAATCGAACAGCAGAAAAATTAGCACTAGCTCAAACCTATCCTGTCAGTGTTATCGATATGGAAGGTTATAACTGTGTCCAACAATTACAGAAGAAAAAAATTACTGTAGCTATTTTACGGGTAGTCAGCGACGATTTATCGGGAGACATTCCCGATCTCAATCGAGCATTCGAGCGCAATGGTAATTTAAAACCTTTAGCCATGGCGAGCGCTTTTTTGCGGCAACCCATTGCTGCTTTACGGCTGATTAAAGGTTCTTTGACAGGTTTAAAAGTATTAGAAGAGATTGTTTATCGATTGACCAAAAGCCCTCTTGACTTCACACCAAAATTTGGTTCCTCATTTGGCGAAGGTATTGGATTTAATAAATAATTTTTACTCTAGCCGTATTGAAGACAAGAGAGTAAACGTTCTACCCTAGTCTATAATCAAGGAACTTGGCTCGTAATGTAATCGTCATTTAATCCAATACCTTTGCTGGAGGTAAAGCCAATGAGAACATCTTCAATTCAGGAGCATTTTCCCCAAATCTTTGCAGGATTGGCTGCCCTGTCTCTTTCTTTGGTTGTCAGTTCTTTTATCGGTGCTAAGGCAATTCGCGAATTTAAGCAAGCTAATGATGTTTTAGTTGTTACGGGGTCGGCAAAAAGACCGATCCGCTCGGACTACATTATTTTGCGTTTCTCTGTATCTAGCCAAGAAGCCACTACGAAAGCTGCATATCAAAATTTAAAAAATCAGATTGAGGAGGTGCAAGCTTATCTAAAAGAGCAAGGCGTACCTGACGGCGCCCTAACCTTGGGTGCGATTCAGACTGCTAATATTCCAGAAATTGGGGTTAATGGACGCAGTACAGGGCGAATCTTAGCTTACCGTTTGAGTCAAAACATCGAAATTCGCTCCCATGAAGTAGAAAAATATACAGAACTCTCCCAACAAGCAAACGAATTGATTGAAGCAGGAATTAACCTAGTTTCTCAACCCCCTGAATATCTATATACCAAACTCAGTGAACTACGTATTGAAATGACCGCAGAAGCATCCAAAGATGCCAAATCGAGGGCAGAAGCGATCGCCAAAAGTACGGGAAATAAAGTCGGTGCTGTCAGAAGTGCTAAAACTGGAGTATTTCAAATTACCTCCCGCAATTCAACGGATGTGAGCGATTATGGTATTTACGATACTTCTTCTTTAGAAAAAGATATTACTGCTGTGGTGTCGGTTCAGTTTGGTATGAAGTGAGAAGGGAATTAGCTAGAATTATTATTTGCGATCGCACCACAGAAATTATCAGCAAAACTCTAGATGAAAATACTTTTAATTCACGGTCTGAGCCGAACTCCTTTATCTTTAATTGGTCTGGAACAATCTCTAAAACAAACAGGACTAGCAACAGAACAATTTAGCTACTTTGCCTTAACTGAAAGTTTCGATCGCATTGTCGAGCGTTTGCGAATTCGCCTACAGACATTAGCCAATCGAGGTGATTACGGCATTGTGGCTCATTCTCTTGGTGGCTTGTTGACCAGGGTAGCTTTAGGATTACACACCATAAAATTACCCCAACATATTGTAATGCTCGGCACGCCCAACCAATTACCCCGCCTTGCTCCCCATGCTTGGCAGCTATTACCGCCTTTTCGCTGGTGGACGGGACAATGTGGATACAACTTAACCGATCCTAATTTTTTTGCCTCACTTCCCCAAATAAAGTCTCCCTATACCATCGTGGCGGGTACGGGAGGACATAGAGGTATCTTCAGTCCTTTTGGGGATGAACTTAATGACGGTATCGTTGCCCTAAGTGAAACTCGATTGAGCGATCGCGATCGTCTAGTGCAACTACCTGTTATGCACACCTTTATGATGAACGATCTTCGGGTAAAAGCAACTGTAAAACGGGCGTTCGATCGTCGAGCGAGCAACTTTTAACTCCAGACTCAATTACAGTTAGAATCTTGATGTTCGGTAAATAATCGATCTAATTCGGTTTGCATCTGGGACTCTACGAGACGATAACACTGCTCTACATAGTTGCGATCGCGGGCTGCTTCTACTCCATATCGCTCGAAAGCGATCGGGGGACAAACTCTAGTGTGTAATTTAATCGGTAAAGGAATATTCGGCAATGGGCCAATACCAACGCCCCAAGGCAAGCCCAAATAAATGGGAAATACTCCAGGATCGATTCCAGTTAACCAAGGCATCCCTAACTGATGTAATTGCTGCATCTGGGAGTGAATATCTGCCAAGACAATCAGAGTAGAATGCGCTCCGTGAGAGATAAAGGGAACTATGGGAACTTCTTCCTGTAAAGCTAGCTTGATAAATCCTTTATGACCGTGAAAATAAATCCGATCGCGTAAAGAATAAGGACGAAACACGTCTTTAGCTCCCCCTGGATAAATTAATACCGCAGCATCCTTGTGTAGTGCAGCCCGAATTAAATTGGGATGGGGTTGGATTGCTCCCACCTGTGCGGATAAACGACCCAATCCAGGAAAAAATTTCCAGATTTTGGGTTCCATCACGGCATATGCTAATCGCTCTGTCCCAAATTTTCGCAACCAATCATAGGTCATCATCACTGTATCGGGAGCAGCCAATCCTCCGTTATGAGAACCAATTAACAAAACTTTTCCCGTTGAAGGAATATGCTCCCAACCGTCGGTTTGTACTCGAAAATAATGTTGGTAGATCCAACCAAAAAAAGGCATCAATCCCTCGATTATCTGGGGATTGCGATCGCCTAAAGACCAACCAGTCAGCAGATTAGAGTTAGTATAGGAGGCTTGGAGATACAAATCCGCTACAACCCCCGCAGCTTGAAAGAAAGAAACTAGATTTTGAGGCGATTTGTAGTTCATCTTTTGACCCAGAAATACTGTCGCTTTCGAGGATTTAACCTATGTTTCTATTGTAAATCAATGATGCAATGACTATCTTTTTTACCAACAGGAAGTTTTTGAAGTAAGACGATCGCATTTTCCTCACAGTTATTTTCTAGTCTGAAAATAGATCTCTATATAAATAAGAGGAGGTACATTATGAGCGATCGCCAAAGAAAAGAAATAGTTAGCCATGTCACTCCCGAAACATTTTATGGAATCGCAATTGTTCTAATTTTAGGAATTCTCTTACTGACAGGATTTCTATCTGGATGAATTTCGATTCTGATTCCAAAGTTAAAATATACGACACGAGCTAGACTAGTGACTTTATCTACACAGTTTTAGATCGGCAACGATTGATAAATTATCCCAACCAACGCCATCAACTCAAGAAAAAGCAGCCAAATCCCAATCAACAGATAACTTTAAAGGCAAACCACCCAAAGAATTTGGGTGGCAAAAATTACCCTATATACTAGGCGGTTTGGGTCTGGTGGCTATCTTGATTTGGGCATTTCGTCCCGCACCGATTGCCGTAGATGTGGCAGAAGTCAAACAAGATGACGTGCGGGTAACTGTGGATGAAGAAGGAGAAACTCGTATTCGCAAGCGTTATCTAGTTTCTGCTCCCGTGACGGGTAGGTTAAGGAGAATCGATCTAGATGAAGGCGATCGCATTACTAAAGGGGAGATAGTAGCACAAATAGATCCTTTATCTTTAGAATCTGAAATTCAAGAGGCACGAGCTAGATTGCGTCAGTGGCAAGCGGAAAAAAAAGGAGTGGAAACTCAACGTCTTCGTCTTGATTGGCTTTTACCTCAATCTGCTTAACCCGAACTCAGGTTATTTATGTTTTGAAGATAGTTTTTAGCTACAGTTTCGAGTTGTAGAAATTCTGCGATCGCTTTTGAATGTGAGATTTTTTAGCAACTAGATTGGTTATATATTTTTGCCAAAGTGCAATTTGCTCTCGATTAGGCTGTACTGTTTGCCAAGCTTCGCGCTTCATCAAGCGATAAATATAGGCTTGAAGTTGGGGAAAGGAAGTTAAGTCTAAATCTAATAAATCGATTAAAACCAGACTATTCCCTACTACGATATCTCCTAAAGTTAAATGATTGCCTCCAAAATAATTTTTATCTCCTAACAAATCCGTTAAAAACTGGCAAACTCGTTTGAGATGTCGCTTGGCTTTAGCTGTTTCAATGGATTGAGGGTCGTTTAATATTAGGGGAATGACTTTAGAAACTAGTTCGTTACTGACAACCATTTGTGCCATCTTGATTTTAGCTAAAGCTTCTGGTTGTTGGGGTAATAAACTGGGTTGAGGATATTTAGCTTCTAAGTATTCCATGATTGCCATCGATTCAATTAATTTAAAATCTCCATCGACAATTGCTGGTACTTTGCGAAAAGGATTGATTGCTAAAAATTCTGGCTTTAGTTGTTCTCCTCGATCTAAGTTAACTACGATTGGTTCAAATTCGATATTTTTCTCTAATAAAGTTAGCCAGACTCTACGGGCTAAGGGAGACAACGGATGGTAATAAAACTGTAACATTTTTTCAATCTCCAAATAACTATTTCAAGACCGATCGGTCTGTAAAAACTCAAAAAAATTAATCGCTACGATCGGCAAGGCGATCGAGGTATTGATTCAAGCTGGCAATCGTATATTGCAAATGAACGGCATCTTGATATAACTTGCTCATCATCACCGCACCTTCAATAGCAGAGATTAAAAAGCTAGCGGTAACTTCAGGATCTACACTGGCAGCAATCTCTTGTTTTTTGATGCCTTTGTTAAGGATACGTACGATGAGACCTCGCCAATCATCCATCGCTTTTCTGGCACGATCGCGCAATAGAGGATGAGTATCATCACTTTCGATCGCCGTATTCAAAATCGGACAACCACCAGCCAGGGGAGGTTTATCCATATAACTTAAATTAACTCTCAGTAAAGCTTTCAGACGGGCAATAGCATTGGTTTCCTGTTTGACAGCATTCCAAGCCTGTTGTCTGACGATGCCGACAGCATATTCAAAAGCTTGAATGGCAAGATCGTCTTTACTTTTAAAGTGATTGTAAATACCTCCCTTTTTCAAACCCGTCGTCTGCATAATATCGGCGATCGAGCAACCCGCATAACCTTTTTGATTGAATAATTCTGCTGCTTGCTGAATAATATATTCTTTGGTTGTTTTGGCTTTGGGCATATAGATGAAGTTTTTCAGACCGAACGGTCTCGATAACTATACCGCGATCGACAACTAAAAGGCAAAAAATTATCCTGATTTCAAGATTTTTAGAGTTTACTAGATAATGGCTGTTAAAGATACAAGCTTTGGGACTTTACAGAACTACTATAAATTATCCTAAAATCAATATTCTTAAATGTAGATAAAGTAGAGGGTACTAAAGGGGTCAAGAAACTATACAATAAAACGCTAGCAGTTTAACGTAAGGCGAAAGACAAAGTAATATGCCCCGTCGCAACGATCTTCACAAAATCTTACTTCTTGGTTCGGGTCCCATTGTCATCGGACAAGCCTGTGAATTTGACTATTCTGGGACGCAAGCCTGCAAAGCATTGCGAGAGGAAGGGTACGAAGTTATATTGGTTAATTCCAACCCCGCTTCGATTATGACCGATCCTGAAATGGCCGATCGCACCTATATCGAACCCTTGACTCCCGATATGGTAGAAAAGGTGATTGCTAAAGAAAAACCAGATGCTTTGTTACCGACAATGGGGGGACAAACTGCTTTGAATGTGGCAGTAGCTTTAGCTAAAAGTGGAGTCCTAGATAAGTATGGTGTAGAACTGATTGGGGCAAAATTACCAGCTATTGAGAAGGCAGAAGATCGGTTGTTGTTTAAAGAAGCAATGGAAAAGATCGGCGTGCCAATGTGTCCGTCTGGTATTGCTAATAGTTTAGAAGAAGCGAAAAAGATTGCCAAGGAAATCGGCAGCTATCCTTTGATCATTCGTCCTGCTTTTACTTTAGGTGGTACTGGAGGCGGGATTGCTTACAATCAGGAAGAATACGAGCAAATTTCCGCATCGGGGATCGATGCCTCTCCCGTCAATCAGATCCTAGTCGATAAATCTCTTTTAGGCTGGAAGGAATACGAATTAGAGGTAATGCGGGATTTGGCAGATAACGTGGTAATTATCTGTTCGATTGAAAACATCGATCCGATGGGGATACATACGGGAGATTCTATTACCGTTGCCCCAGCCCAAACTCTGACTGATAAAGAATATCAACGCTTGCGAGATTATTCTCTAGCGATTATTCGAGAAATTGGAGTAGAGACGGGAGGTTCTAATATTCAGTTTGCGATCAATCCCATAAATGGGCAAGTAATCGTAATTGAAATGAATCCTCGGGTTTCGCGATCTTCGGCTCTGGCTTCTAAGGCTACTGGTTTCCCCATTGCTAAATTTGCCGCTAAATTGGCTGTCGGTTATACCCTAGACGAAATATCTAACGATATTACGCAAAAAACCCCTGCTTCTTTTGAACCAACCATTGACTACGTAGTTACCAAAATTCCCCGCTTTGCTTTTGAGAAATTCCCTGGTACGGAACCCATTCTCACTACCCAAATGAAGTCGGTAGGAGAAGCAATGGCAATTGGTAGAACCTTTGTCGAATCTTTCCAAAAAGCTCTCAGATCCTTAGAAACGGGTCATTATGGCTTTGGTTGCGATCGCAGTGAAACCTTGCCTTCTATTTCCCACATCCGTTCTAGTTTGCGGACTCCCAACCCCGAGCGGATCTTTAGCATCTATCAAGGGTTGAGATTGGGCATGACTCCTGAAGAAATCCACGAACTAACGGCGATCGATATTTGGTTTTTGGATAAAATGCAAGAGTTGTTATCCACTGAGAAATTCTTAGTTAGTACTTCTTTAACTAAAATTAGTGCCTCTCAAATGCGCTCGATCAAGCAACAGGGATTTAGCGATCGCCAGATAGCTTTCGGGACTAAAACTAGTGAAGATGAAGTTAGGGAATATCGCAAGGGTTTGGGCATTATTCCCGTCTATAAACTAGTGGATACCTGTGCTGCGGAATTTGAAGCTTTTACTCCTTACTACTACTCTACTTACGAAGAAGGGGAATCGGAAGTTACGCCCTCCGATAAATCTAAAGTAATGATTCTTGGTGGAGGACCAAACCGCATCGGACAGGGAATCGAATTTGACTATTGTTGCTGTCATGCTGCTTTTTCTCTTTCGGCTGCGGGTTACGAAACGATTATGGTTAACTCCAACCCCGAAACCGTCTCTACCGACTACGATACCAGCGATCGCTTGTACTTTGAACCTCTAACTAGAGAAGACGTACTCAATATTATTGAAGCAGAAAACCCCGCAGGAATTATCGTCCAGTTTGGGGGACAAACTCCGTTAAAACTAGCAGTACCTTTACAGGAATATTTAAAACAGCAGGATTCGGCAACTAAGATTTGGGGTACATCTCCCGATTCGATCGATACTGCCGAAGATAGGGAAAGATTCGAGCAAATTCTACGAGAATTAGATATCAAACAGCCTCCAAATGGTATTGCTCGTAGTTATAAAGAATCTCTCAAAATTGCTAACCGCATTTCCTATCCCGTAGTGGTGCGCCCCTCCTATGTATTGGGGGGTAGGGCAATGGAGATTGTCTATTCCGATGCCGATCTCAAACATTACATGACCTATGCGGTGGAAGTCGAACCAGATCGTCCAATCCTGATCGATAAATTCCTCGAAAATGCGATCGAGGTAGATGTGGATGCCCTCTGCGACAGTACGGGCAAAGTAGTTATCGGTGGCATTATGGAACATATCGAACAAGCTGGAATCCATTCGGGAGACTCTGCCTGTTCTATTCCTTATAACTCCTTACCTGAAACTGCGATCGCCACTATCAGGGATTGGACGGACAAACTTGCCAAAGCTTTAAAAGTTGTTGGCTTAATGAACATTCAATATGCGGTACAAGGAGAACAAGTCTATATCATTGAAGCAAATCCTCGCGCTTCTCGTACCGTACCCTACGTATCCAAAGCCACGGGCGTACCTCTAGCCAAAGTCGCATCTCTGGTAATGTCTGGCAAGAGTCTAGCTTCCCAAGGAGTCGAAACAGAAACTATTCCCAAACATATTGCCGTCAAAGAGGCTGTCTTACCCTTTAATAAATTTACCAATACCGATACCCTTTTAGGTCCCGAAATGCGTTCTACAGGTGAAGTCATGGGCATCGACAGCGATTTTGGCAAAGCCTTTGCCAAAGCAGAAATCGGTGCGGGGGTAGATTTAGCCCTGTCGGGTACGGTTTTTGTTTCGATGAACGAACGAGATAAACAAACGATCGTTCCCGTGATCCAAGATTTTATCGATTTAGGCTTTAAAATTGTTGCTACTTCTGGCACGCAAAAGGCATTGCAAGATAACGGAATTAAAAATGTAGATTTAATCCTCAAGCTCCATGAAGGTCGTCCTCACGTGGTAGATTCGATTAAAAATAACGAAATTCAACTAATTATCAACACACCTACAGGAGAAGAATCCCAAACCGACGCACAGTTAATCAGAAGAATGGCACTAGATTATAAGTTACCGATTATTACTACCATCGCAGGGGCAAAAGCTACCGTAGCAGCCATTCGTTCTTTGCAATCCGAACCTTTAGAGGTAAAAGCATTACAGGAATACATTTAGTTAGAGTCATTCCAATTAATTTCCGTACCTTCTAGGTTATCCTTTTTAGGTAATAGGTAGAGCGGAGATCCCAAGTCGCCGACGAAAGGCGTTTACCCCGAGCCAAACGGGGCAAGCCCAGATCGGTGACCTGGGCAAAGTAAGGCGATTCAGTTCGCTGCAACTAATGCTCCGCTCCCGAAGGGTAGGTAAGTAGCTCCAAGCTCCACTATTTCAGGTTTAATAAAGTGGGTTAAAAATTATGATTTCTTCTCAAAAGCCATAGAAAAAGTTTCTGCTGCTTGCTCTTTCAAAAGAAAATGATAAGTCAAAATCCATGTTCGCCAAACAAAGTAGGCGGGAACGAAAAAGTGAAAATAGTCACTCATAAAATAATATCGTTCTTCTATCGGAGATAAACCATTGTTAGAAGCTAACTTTTTAAAATCTCTGGGAGTACATTTATTGTAATAAGAAGGGAAACCTTGAACTTTTGCTGTTTGTGGATAAACTTTATGTAAGATAGCCTTTTTAGTTTCTTGTGGTAAGAGAAGATTCAATTGGGCAAACAGAGCATTCTTACTAGGTACAAAAATTAATGCCAATCCGCCAGGTTTTAAAATACTCGATATTGCTTGAAACGCACCTTCAATGTTTTGTACGTGTTCTAAGACTGCTTGACAAATTAATAGATCGGCATTTTGCTCCCCACGAAATTCCCCAATATCAGTACAGATAGTTTCGTCATATATTCCTTCAGGAGCATTATCTAACTCGTTTTGACTAATATCTAAGCCGATAACTTTGGCATTTAAAGATTTCTTTTGTTCTAAGGATAAATAAGGTCTTTTGCCACCACCTACATCATAAATTGTCAGATTTTGCTTTAAATAATTTGGCATAAGAGACTCTTTGTAATCGAGGTGACCATCAAGAGTATATTTTTTAGGCAGAAAACTATCGACCTTGTAACTGAGACGTACTTGACTATTGACGATCTTACGTATCATAGTTTTTTGGTTAATTTAATAACCGCTTATTTTTTTCATATACTACCCCTACCATGTTAAAGAGCGAAAATAAATCTTTATTTACTTTTATACAAGCTACGAGGATCTAAAGCATCTCTCAAACCATCTCCTAATAAATTAAAGGCTAAAACAGTCAAAATAATTAATAAAGCTGGAGGAATAATTAACCAAGGTTGCAATACTAAAATTGAAGCGTTAGTAGCATTAGAAAGTAAGTTTCCCCAGCTAGGATCTTTTGATTGGATACCCAACCCAATTAGACTTAAAACCGATTCGGCAATAATAAATCCTGGAACTGCTAAAGTAGCTGAAATAATAATATAGGTGGCTGTTTGGGGAAGGATATGGCGAACAATAATATAAAAAGGATTTGCACCCATAGCATTAGCTGCACTGACAAATTCCTGTTCTTTAAGAGATAATACTTGCCCCCGAATGACTCTGGCTAACCCAGACCAACTAATAAAAGAAGTAATTAAGACAATTAATAAAAATGTTTGCGCGCTACTTAAACCAGGAGGAAGCACTGAAGCCAAAGCAATTAAAAGATAAATACCAGGAATAGTCATCAATACTTCCACTACCCGCATCAAGACTGCATCGATCCAACCGCCAAAATAACCCGAAATTCCCCCCACCAGCATACCCAAGGGAAAAGAGATCGAAATACCTGCTAGTCCAATAAATAGGCTAATTCTAGCCCCAAATAACAAGCGACTGAATAAATCTCTTCCTTGTTCGTCAGTGCCTAAAATGTTGATTTTACCTTCTCCTAAAGTCCCAAATAAATGACGTTTTAAAGGAATACCAGGAAAGAGAGTTACAGTTTCAAATTTAGGTTGTAGAGGGAGAGAAATCTCAAATAAATTATAAGAATTTCCTGACACAAATAACCCCAAAGTAGCAGGATTGTCGCGATCTATAATTAACAAGCGATCGCCTGTTGCTAGATCCGTTGTCCCTTGAGTTGTAGGGTAAACATAGGGGGCAGTTAAATTTCCCTGCTCATTCTGCCAGTGAATAGCAGTAGGTGGTAGTAAAGAACCATCTTTTTGAGAAGCATAGGGAGAATAAGGGGCAATAAAATCGGCAAAAATAGCAGAAAGGTAAAATACGATTAATATTGTTGCTCCAAAACGCGCCAAAGAGTTTTTTTTGAGTTTTTGCCACCAATTCATTATTTTTCCTCTATGTCTTATTGTTCGGTTTCTTCTGGGGAAATAGGACTGACTTTGGCTTTATATAATAATTTATCTTCTTGTTGATAGCCGACATAACGGACTTCTACTATATCTCCTACTTCTGCAACTCCTTTCATCAATTGATGGTGTTGAGGATCGTAAGTAACTTTTTCTCCGACATTAGCAGTAGGTTTGATTTCCCACTGTTCCAATAGTTGTTCTAAAGGTTTCATTAAACCCAGCAATCTAATTGCAGGTAAATTAGGGTTTTTATTAATTGCCATAACTGCGGTAGGCCATTGCAACAGCCAAGATTCAATTGTTTCTAAACTAGATTTTTGAAACTCTGCTTCTAAAAATTCTTGCTGCTGAAGCATTTCTTGTTGTAATTTCTTGTATTCTTGCTGACAAGCTGCCAAGGCATCACTACCATCATCATTTTCCACTTTTTGAGGTCTAATTTTAATCTCTTGAGGCTGTTCGCTAAAAGTCTCAATTAAACTATCCGTAGAAATATTCAAAGCTTGGGCAATACGCACTAATGACTTAACGGATACATTTAAAATCAGTCCTCTTTGTATTCTGATTATTGGCAATCTAGCAACTCCCGCTACTTTACTCAATTCGTAAATATCAGCTATATTTACTTGTCGCATCAAGTCTTGTAGAAGTTGTTGGTTAGTTTCATAGGAATATTGATTCATTGTATATTGAAAAAACCGATTGTTTTGGAATATCTAAATAGCTTACATCAAGAATTAACAATGAAAATACAAAATTTTAAACAGAAAGAAACAAAAATTATTATTAACTAGCTACTTATTCGGATCGAGAGTAATAATAACAAATAAGAGAAATATTAATCGATCTACTTATAGTTAAATCCTATCTACGTAAAATTAATTAGTACTAAGTAATATATGAAAGCCAGTCAACTATTAAGGTTTTACGAACAAGGTTATCGAGATTTTACAGGAGTAGATCTCAGAGGAGAAGATCTATCTGGAGTTATGCTAATTTCTGTCAACCTCACGGGGGCTAACTTGATGGGGGCTAACTTGAGCAGAGCTTTTTTAACTAAGTCTAACTTTTCCCATGCTGTTCTTAACTGGGCGAATCTTAGTTATGCCAAAATGAGTGAAGCTGACCTAGAACAAGCAGATTTAACTAAAGCCAATCTTAAGGGAGCTTTTTTAGTTAAATCTCAATTAATTGAAGCAAAACTAAGCGGTGCAGATCTTTCCTATACTAATCTTCGCGGAGCTAATTTACTAGCAGCAAATATTTGTGGAGCTAAACTACAAAAAGTCAATTTAAGACAAGCAAATCTGAATAAAGTTAATTTTAATTGGGCAAATTTATTTGAAGGTAGATTGAGTGGAGCACAGTTAGGAAATGTTTCTTTAACTGATGTTAATCTCAGTCAAACATTTTTGATTGATGTAGATTTAAGTGGTGCTAATTTAACGGGAATTAATCTTAAAGAAGCTAAGTTGGCTAGAGCTAATTTAAGCAATGCCAATCTGAGCCATGCTAATCTGGAAAATTCTCGACTAAAAGAGATTAATCTTAGTCATGCCAACTTAACTAATGCTAATTTGGCAGATGCTCGGCTGAAAGAAGGTAACTTAAATAATGCTAATTTGAGAAATGCCAATTTAACCAATGCTGATTTATGTCAAGCTTCTTTTAAACAGGCAGATTTAACCAATGCCAAACTAGAGTCAGCCAATTTAGACAATACTGATTTTGAAATGGCAGTTTTAGACAAAACTATTTTGGATCGAGGTAATTTGGCTAGAAACTACTCCGATTATTCTTTTTCCGAAGCTCAGATTGCTTAATTGTTAGTAATTAGTGGTTAGTAGTTAGTGGTTAGTAGTCAGTTATCAATCGAAAATTTAGTTAAATTATACCGAAATACTTTACTAAATAATGTTCTTCCTTTTTGGTCGAATAACTCTGTAGACTGGGAAAATGGAGGATACTTTACCTGTTTAGATCGGGAAGGAAAAGTTTACGATACAGATAAATTTATTTGGTTGCAAAACCGTCAGGTATGGACTTATTCCATGTTTTACAATCGCTTAGAAAAGCGAGAAGATTGGCTGAAAATTGCTAAAAATGGTGCGGACTTTTTGGCAAAATACGGTAGAGATGAAACAGGTAATTGGTATTTTGCTTTAGATAAATCGGGACAGCCTTTAGTACAGCCTTATAATATCTTTTCTGATTGTTTTGCAGCTATGGCTTTTAGTCAGTATGCTTTAGCTACAGAAAGCGATATAGCCAGAGAAATCGCTCTCCAAGCCTATAATAATGTTTTGCGTCGTCAAAGCAATCCTAAAGGAAAATATAACAAAGTTTATCCTGGGACGCGATCTCTGAAAAGTTTGGCAGTGCCGATGATCCTCGCCAATCTATCTTTAGAAATGGACTGGTTGTTACCTGATAACCAACTAGAAGCAATTTTAGCTAAAACCGTCAGGGAAGTGATGGAAGACTTCCTAAACCGAGATGATGGTTTGTTATATGAAAATGTTACTCCCAATGGCAAACCTTTAGATTGTTTTGAAGGCAGATTAATTAATCCTGGTCACGGTATTGAAGCTATGTGGTTTGTGATGGATATTGCCAAGCGCAACAATAATTTAGAGTTAATCGATCGAGCCGTTGACGTAATGTTAAATATTCTCAATTTTGGTTGGGATAAAGAAGATGGAGGAATCTATTATTTTCTCGACGTGAAAGGATATCCTCCCCAACAACTAGAGTGGAGTCAAAAACTGTGGTGGGTGCATTTAGAAACCTTAGTTGCCTTATTAAAAGGATATAATCTGACTCAAAGATCGGAATGCTGGGACTGGTTTGAAAAAGTACACCACTACACTTGGCAACATTTTCGCGATCGCAATTATGGAGAATGGTTTGGCTATTTAGATCGTCGAGGAGAAGTATTATTAAATCTCAAAGGAGGCAAGTGGAAGGGTTGTTTTCACGTCCCCCGCGCTTTATATTTATGCTGGCAAGAATTAGATTGATTCAAGACTAAAACTATTTTCTTCAAGCAATTATTCGATCCCAAACTCATCTTTAATAGAGTAATATCAAGTCCGTTTGATTAGTTATATGAAATCTAAAAAAGAATGCTACATATGGGTGAGGTAAGTCAAAAGTCAGAATAACTTATTGTTTAGGATAGTTTATTTATTCCCTTCGATTGTTGAACACGATCGGAGGATTAACTATCTGGCAAAAAATATTCTCTTGTTATTTTTTCTATTATTTATAATTTAGTAAGTTTCTTCAAAAATATTTATATTAATGATTTAGTATTGTGATGTTTCAAAATAAATATTATTTTTTATGGGCTTAGAGAAAATAAATATTCAAGATGAATATCTTAGTAGTGAACATTCAATCATACAAGATTTTTATATTCCATGTTTTGAACAATCTATCATGTATAGAAGATCTGTAGGGTTTTTTACTAGTACTTCCATGGCTTTAGCGGCTAAAGGCTTAACCGCTTTGATTAAATCAGGAGGAACTATGCAGTTAATAGCATCACCTTTGTTATCTGATGAAGACATTAAAGCAATAGAAACAGGGATTCAACAAAGAGAAGAAATAATTGCTAAAGCCATAGTTCAAGAATTAGAGAAAGAGTTTAATCAAGTAACAGTCTTGTGACTGAAACTAGCAACGGAATTTTAGTTGAAGGAAAAGAATTCTTCGAGAAATTTGATTTAGAAGATGAGGTGTAGATTAATTGGGATTTGAATTACGACAAGACGCAAAAAGATGGTTTAGAGCCTTTGAGCAAGATATCAGACAAAAAACAATAATACAATTTGACCTCTATTACTTCTGCCTAATACCTGGGTTCTTTACTAAACGTAGAAATATCAATATTTCCTCAAATGAAGTTGATGAATTGTTTAGAGATTTTCCCAGTGCTTTTCGTTCTCGCGGAGAGTTACTGGTGGGTCTATTGATAAATACAGAACTTTCTAGAATCGGAATAGATTTACAAGAGCGCACATCTGTATACAGTAAAATATCGGAGTTAGTCATTACTTCTCCTCCATACTGGTCTAACGAAGGAATTAAGCGGATGAATGAGTATGCACATGGAGGCTTCGATGTACTTTGTGAAAAGATGGATGAACGCCCCAGGTCAATTGAAACTTTTATTAGGCAGTACCATAGATTAATTCAAAACCTACAGCAAAATACTCTGAATTATTAATTTTGCAGAATAGATTGAGTTAAAGAAGTTAATTTACTGCTATGGTCAATCATGACTATATTAGAATTTTAATAAAAAACCTAGTTGATAGCATGACACAAGGACAAACCTCACTGTCAGTTTCTCGTAATGTTTCAGATTTCTTCAGTCACGTCGATAAACTAATTCAAGAAATTCAAGCATTATATTGTCTTGATGCTGTGCCTTGGGTAATAGGCTATTCAGGGGGAAAGGACTCTACCGCTACTTTACAGCTTGTTTGGAATGCCCTAAAAACTCTTCCACCAGAAAAACTAACGAAAAAGGTTTATGTCATCACAACTGATACTTTAGTAGAAAATCCCATAGTCTCTCATTGGGTTGCAAAGTCGATAGAGCAAATAAGAGTAGCTGCTCAGGAGCAAAACTTGCCTATAGAGCCTCATTTGCTTGCACCAGAGGTCAAGCAGACTTTTTGGGTGAGTTTAATGGGTAAAGGATACCCCGCACCTCGTCATGGATTTCGCTGGTGTACCGAGCGTCTAAAAATTCGTCCTACTAATGATTTTATTCGTAACGTTATCAGAGTCAGTGGTGAGGCTGTTTTGGTTTTGGGTACTAGAAAAGCGGAAAGTACCAATCGGGCAGCTACTATGAATAAGTATGAATTGGGCAAAGTTAGCGAAATGCTGCAATCTGATTCGGATTTATTTAATTCATTGCGCTATAGTGATACGTTGCCTAATGCTGTAATTTACAGTCCCATTCAAGAATGGCGAGATGATGAGGTTTGGATGTATCTCATGCAGTGCGATAATCCTTGGGGGACGGGAAATCGAGATTTGTTTACTATGTATCGTGGTGCAACTGAAGATAATGAATGTCCTTTAGTAGTGGATACCTCAACCCCCAGTTGTGGAGACTCAAGATTTGGCTGCTGGGTATGTACGATGGTTAATAAAGATAGATCGATGGAAGCCATGATTCACAATGATGAAGAAAAAGAGTGGCTACAACCTTTATTAGATTTACGTAACGACTTAGACGTGCATCAAGATAGACATAGAAGAGATTTCCGTCGTCTAAAAGGTCAAGTGCAACTTTTTGAAAGGGAGCATAAAGGAAAAAAAACTGTTAAAAATATCCCTGGACCTTATACTAAAAAATGGCGAGAAACTTGGTTAAGACGAGTATTGTCGGCACAAATGGCAGTAAGACAAAATGCGCCAGCAGAATTCAAGAATATTTGTTTGATTACTCCTGAAGAATTAAGCGAAATTAGAAGGATTTGGCTGGAAGAAAAGCACGAGTTTGATGATAGTTTGCCCAAGATTTATCTGGAGATAATGGGAGAGGAATTTAAAGATATTAGGTTGGGTGCGGAAGAAAAAATAATTGGTAGTGATGAATGGGAAATCTTGGAAGAAATTTGTGATGATGAAATGCAGTTAGAATTGATGGCGAAGCTGTTAGATACGGAAAGACAATTTTATACTAAGAATCGTCGTTTGGGTATCTATGAAAGCTTAGAACAATGTTTTGCTACTAGTTCGAGAAGTCAGGAAGATGCGATCGCAACTGCCCATCAAAAACGCGATTTGAAAGTTGCTGCGGAAAAGGGAGATATTGAAGCAGTAGTTAGCAAAGTTGAAAAGTTAAATAAGGGTAATAATAAAGCGAAGCAAGATAATAAATCTGATTGGGCAAGTATTAAATTTGCTGGTAAATCTTAATCGTTTTTATCTGCTTAAAACTAAACATCAAGCGACATAATGTTTAATGATAAATGTTTAATGTTCAATGTATAGATGATTTTTACCGAATTAGTTATTGAAAATTTTGGCGCATATGCAGGTAGGCATAGTATTAATTTGCGTCCAGAAAATAAAGAGAATGTTCGCCCAATTATTTTGTTAGGTGGAATGAATGGTGGCGGAAAAACCACTTTAATAGATGCTATTCGTTTGGCTTTATATGGATCGAGGGCGAGATGTTCTACTAGAGGAAAATTGGGCTACTGTGAGTTTTTGTATCAATCGGTAAATAGTCAAGCTACATCGGGAGAGTTAACTAGAATTGAACTATCTTTTGAAGATAATTTTGGGGGAATTTGGCAACAGTTTAGAATTACTCGTGCTTGGAATCGAGATGTTAAAGAAAAAGATAGCTTGAGTATTAAAAGGGAGGATAGTTACGATCGCAATCTAGAAGATAATTGGGATGAGTATATTGAAAATATTTTACCCTTGGGTATTTCTAATTTATTTTTGTTTGATGGAGAACAAGTGAAAGAATTGGCAGAATTAGAAACTCCCCCTCCCATAGTTGTAGAAGCAATTAATAATTTGTTGGGTTTAGAATTAGCCGAAAAACTAACAGCAGATTTATCGGTATTGGTCAATCGCAAGCGCAAAGCAGTTGCCAATCAAGCCCAATTATTAACTATTGAAGAAATTGAACATAAATTAACCGAAAAAAGAAAGTTAAAAGTAAAAACCAAACAGGAAATTATCGATCTAGAACAGCAGTTAAAAAAGACCCGCAAGCAACGCGATCGCGCTGTTGCTAAATTCAATAAAGAAGGGGGTAAAATTGCCGAGGAAAGAGATAAAATTGAAG
>NZ_JBZNBU010000184.1:0-5050 GCF_058530065.1 Waterburya sp.
TAACACAGCTTTAAAAAATGATGGAGTTGAGTTGGAACTGACTTGCATTCGTAAATTAAGTATAGATACTGCTTTTAATGAGTTTACTTAATTTTCAGCAAATTTGTAGTTTTGTTAAGGAAGTACTAGCCCTAAAAGGCGCACAATCGATTAAACTAATTCCCCAAGTCTTCAAGTTTCCCAGTCACTCAATTGAATCAAGTATTGCTATTGGTAAGTCGATTCTCTTTCTAGTATTGGGGTCGATAGAGACGTGCTGGGTTAGTGCCTCGATCGCTCTTTGATTGGAATTGGTAGCATTGAATATTTGGTAGTTAACTTGAAACTGGCTGTTATTAATTACATTGACAGTCAGTTTGATAGTAATGCGATCGCCACAAAATAGGGGAGCGAAAAAATTTATTTCTCCCCGCACTATAGGTAAAGCAATAGTTTGTTCTATCAGAATCTGCTGGAGATCGATTTGTAAGTTAGCTAAATATTCTTCATAGGCTTCGTGGCAAATTTCCATCCCTCGGGCGAAATAAACCACTCCCGCAGCATCGGTATCTCCTAGATAAATTTTTCTAATATGTTCAAAGGACATTTTGGTCAAACCATTATAGGTTCTAAGTTATGAGAAGTCAGGAATCAAACTCAAGTCAGCTATTCATAACGCGATCGTTTAGTATTTATTCTATGTGGTACAACTATTTAAAAACAAGCAGATAGGTTGTTTGAGGAGATAAGAGGAAAAATCCAACATGGCAATACAATTACAACAAGCAGTTACCGTAGGCAAATATTTGGTTACCCAGCGTCTTTTAGGACGAAAACATTTTCCTCTAGTATTAATGCTAGAGCCTTTATTTCGGTGCAACTTAGCTTGTTCGGGTTGCGGTAAAATCCAACATCCTACCGAGATATTAAAACAAAATCTGACTCCCCAGCAATGTTTTGCTGCGGTAGAAGAATGTGGCGCGCCTGTGGTTTCAATTCCAGGGGGAGAGCCTTTACTTCATCCCCAAATCGACGAAATAGTCAGGGGTTTAGTAGAGCGGAAAAAATTTGTCTATCTTTGCACTAACGGAATTTTATTAGAAAAAAGCTTGAGTAAATTTGAGCCTTCTCCCTATTTAACCTTTAGCGTCCATTTAGATGGACTACAAGAGCAACATGACAAATGCGTCGATCGCGAGGGAGTTTTTGATAAGGCGATCGCAGCTATTAAAGCAGCCAAAAAACAAGGATTTCGAGTAACTACCAATACTACTGTATTTCAAGATGCAGACCCCAAAGAGATTCAAGAATTTTTTGACTATCTTGAAACTTTAAATTTAGACGGTATGATGGTTTCCCCTGGCTATAGTTATGAGTGGGCTCCCGAACAAGAAAATTTCCTCAAACGGGAACAAACCAAAGCTTTGTTTAGAGAAATTTTATCTCCTTGGAAATCAGGTCAAAAGAAATGGAATTTTAATCATAATCCCTTATTTCTAGAATTTTTAATGGGAGATAAAGACTTTGATTGTACTCCTTGGGGTAGTCCTAGTTATAGCGTTTTAGGCTGGCAAAAACCCTGCTACTTACTCAATGAAGGACATTTTTCTAGCTACAAAGAATTGATCGAAAAAACTCAATGGAGTAATTATGGCAAAAAGAGTGGCAATCCTCAATGTGCTGATTGTATGGTACATTGCGGTTACGAGCCTACCGCAGCTACCGCTGCTATGCAGCCTGAAAATATGGGCAAAGCTATAGGTGCTTTATTTGGTGGTTAAGAAATTCAACTATTGTTCGCGGTCAATTTTTGAACTCTTGGCAATTTTTTTGCTGTATTCAACTCCGCGATATTTGAGTTTAACTAGATCGCTCGATTTTAATGCCTCAGTTTGTTCTCTTTGCTGAGTTAAATACCAGGCAAGATTTAATTTTTCAATCTCGTCTAAAGACCAACAATCTTGTAGAAATTTTCGCTTGCGATCGTACCAGAATGTTATGGGATCGAGGGTAGAACGAATTTTGGATTGGCTAAAAAGTTGTTTGATATACTGCCACCAAGGAAACTTAGGACTAATTGTTCCTCTGGGAGAGTTACCACGATAAATTATTTCTCTTTTTTGGGTTTTAACTAATAAATTAGGGCGATCGTAATTTTCTTCTTCATACTCTATTCCTCGATAAATTAGTTTCATAGAATTTACCTCACTGTTCTCAACTCCCTGAATGTTGCTTAAACCGAAATAAGGTTATATGAGATAATCCTAGCGTAGATATAAAGCAATGTTTTTTTACATAAAGAGATAGAAATAAAAGATGTTTAACTTTACGGGAGAAAGACCTAATAACCTGGGCGTTAAAGATGGTCGCTTGGCTAGTTGCCCTGGAAGTCCTAATTGCGTGAACAGTCAAAGTGATGCTGGCAAGTCTAAAATCGATCCTTTACCGATGGTATCTATTGCTGACATTAAACAAGTAGTAGAAGGAATGGAAAGAACTACCATTATCGAATCCACAGAAGACTATCTCTATGCAGAATTTAAAAGCAAGTTAATGGGTTTTGTGGATGATGTAGAATTCTATCGAGATTCAGCAGCTAACGTAGTTCATGTCAGATCTGCTTCTCGCTTAGGTCAGTCTGATGCGGGGGTCAACCGCAAGCGAGTTGAAGAAATTAGAAGCAAACTTCAATAAAGATACCAAACGTTGAATAATATGTTTTAAGGAATTGGGTTAACTCTGTTTGACCCTTTTTTCTATAGTTGAAGTTAATTTTTGAAGAATTTATTTTAAATCGTGCCTACTACCACATCTAGCTGTAAATCTCCTTTAGCGGCAATCATTACCCAAAAACTTAATGCAGGAGAAAGTCTAGCTAACACAGACTACAGCGAGCAAGATTTATATGCGATCGCTTTAAACCAAGCCAATTTAGAGGGTGTTAATTTTGCTCGTAGTCTTTTGACCAATGCAGACTTAGTTGGTGCTAATTTAAAAGGTGCTAATTTGACCAACACAGACTTGAGGGGTGCAAACCTAACAGGAGCAAATCTGACAGGAGCGAATCTGACAGGAGCTTATTTGTGTCGTGCCGATTTGAGAGGCGCAGATTTAACCGATTGTCAGCTAGAAAATACTAAATTTCAAGTAGCAATTTATAATAACGACACTATTTTCCCCGAAGAATTTAATTATAAAAGTTCTGGTGCGGTTGGCCCAGGAGCAAATCTTAATGGCGCTTATCTCAATACAGCCAATCTGAGAGGAGTAGATCTAACGGGGGCAAAAGCGATCGGAGCTTATTTGAGCGGGGCGGACTGTACGGAAGCAATTCTAGACGATGTTTCTTTTAGTGGTGCAAATCTACAAAAAGCGATTATGACTGGGGCTAGTTTGCGTAAAGCTCGTTTTGGTAATGCGGAGCTTTTAGGAGTAGACTTTCGGGGAGCAGATCTGACAGAAGCCAATTTTGATAACATTCAAAATATAGCTGGAGCAGATTTTAGTATGGCTATTGGTTTGAGCGATCGCGCTAGAGCGACTATTTTGGGTTTTCCCGCACCAGATTTGACTACTTGGAATAGTTACACTCGCTGTAATACTAAAGATAGTTTAGAAATTCGAGGATAATCGTTAATTGACTCAGAAAAAAACCTCTACTTGTTTGTAGAGGCTAAAACTAAATTGTCGATCGAGCCTAAAAATTGTTCAAGATGCAGAAGAAATAGTCTGACGTTTGAACATCTCTCTAAGTACGGAGGCAGGATCTACATATTGTCCGTTGTGTCTTAAAACCCAGTGTAAATGAGGACCTGTAGTGCGTCCTGTCATGCCAATTCTACCTATTCTCGCCCCTGCAGGAAGATCTTGTCCGAGGACTAGCTGAATTCCTCCATCGCGGTCCAACAAAAATGTACCGTTAGGATGATGTTCGACATAACCTTCCATATGACAATAGGTATGAGTCCAAGCACCAGACTGAATCGTCATTGATGTTCCACAAGCGGAATTGTCAGATAGTTTGGTTATTTTTCCTCCCCACCAATTACGAATATAGCTGCCCCTAGGAGCGGCTAGATCTAATCCATTATGAAATTGACGTTTGCCATCAATAGGAGAAATACGATAGCCAAAGGGAGAAGTATAAGATTGGAAGTTTTCTACAGGGAAAGAGCCTTTTGCCCAAATGGTGGAAACATCTTGAGCTAGCACAATATCTTGATGATTGTCAGAGGCTCTAGATTGAGAAATTTGCCAATTATTTAATCCGAAAGATAGCAAAATACTGGCGATCGCAATAGTCAGCCAGCGAGTCCAACGAATTCTAAGTTTATCAGTCATTGATTTTGGCTCAATCCATATTAAGAAGTTACGCTTGTCAGCCTCAGTTTATGCTCTATAGTTTCAGAAAATGGAATTTGGCTGTCAAAAAAGTGTTCCATTCTCGAATTTGTATCAGAAAATAGATAATTTTCGAGTAATTACTACCAGATAGAATTTAAGCTAGTTAGCAATATCTTCGGTAGCTGTAAGAACTCTATCCAAATATACTGTTTAATTTTTTGACCAGCAATATTACACTAAGTACTTGTACCGAACTTTATCATAACTTCTCATTAGAGACATACTGTTTGCAATTTTATTGCAGCGATCGCCTAGCTCAAGCGGGCGGAAACGGAGAATTTGGCAGTCTTGGAGGATGAGGTTGCCTCGCGCCTCATAGAAGGGCTTTTTGACTTGTTACAAACCCGCTAAAAGGCATAGTTGAAGTCGATAAATGACTAAAATACACTCATAACAAATAGTTATAAATATAAAATGATAATTGACTTAATTGCTTTTTCTCTAGAACTAGATACAGTAAATTTGTCTGGTAGTTGTATCTGGTCTTTGGGATTATATATAGGTTTAAAATCAACTAGAAATTGGATTAGCGATCGCCTGGAAAGTTGGTTTAATTTTGCTGAAGGTTGGCTCTATACTTCCCCAGAAGAATTTGAAGAAACCCGTCCTGCTAGGGAATCTCAAAATGCTTTTTACGCTTCGGTTTTTAGTATTATTCCCTTTCTCA
>NZ_JBZNBU010000185.1:0-9333 GCF_058530065.1 Waterburya sp.
CTGGGTGACGGGGAGACTGGGGGAAAGTATTCCTGATTTATTCAAAGAGTGCGATCTTTGCGATCCACTCTTTAAAACAAAGGTAGGGCGCATCCATTATTGTTATTTAATATTTCTTTTACAAACAGTCTTTTAAACTAAGCAATTACGTAAATCAAATTGTAAATGATGTCTTCTTGAATAGCTTTAAAAGCTAAAGGCTAAAGGCTAATAGCTACGAATTAATCCCTCTTTTATGACTATAGGGTGATAAAAGAAGGATAATAACTTCTCAACGAAGCTAATTCACACTAGGCGTAAAGTAGATGATTTTTGGGACTGGTAGAACTCACTTAGCTTAGAGCTTTAGCTAAATTACCTGCAAAAAAGAGGCGATCGAGTCGCTTAATTAAACCTTTTAAATCCCGTTCGTGATATCTACGAATTATACGCTCGATACCTTCGATTAAATCTTGACGACCTAATTTTCTTAGGGGTTCGATTAGTTCCAAATAAGTACTTTCCCCATAGGCATCGCTGAGATAACAACTATTAATTAGTAACTCTTGAGAAACATCTTTTTCTTTAAAAGTAGCAGTCTTATCTAACATTCCTAATGCTAATAATGCTGTCATAGTTTTAACGCATTTATCGCATTTTCCACAATTGTAATTACCTTGACTATAGCTAGATTTTTCATTACAAACTCGTAGGTGTTTTAAAGCTACATCCCATTTTGCGACTAATTTGGTTTTTTCGAGACGGGATAAAGCAGGATTTTCATGGCGAATTTGTAAGCCCATATTGCCATATAAAGGATCGAGCAAAGGATGAGAACCCCAGGGATCTAAATTGGCATAATCGTAGGTAGAAGCAATAGAAATAGTCGAAAATCTAGGTGCAAAGCTATGGGCAACCGCAGCTAAGAAAGAGCCAATATATTCTAGTCGCCAAAATTTAAAATCTGGATCTAAATCCCTAAAGCTAGCATAAGCATTGGTAGACACTTGAATTAAACCAATTCCCGCATCTTGGGCTACGGCGGAAACAGCATCGATTACATTTTGAAAACTAGGATCGGATTCGGTTTCTCCCTGCAAAATTCCGTAAACTAATATACCGTCTTGAATGCGACGGGGATGATTCGGTTGAAAATTTAGATGATTGTCTCGCAACATTGCTAAAGCATCTATTCCCCCTGAAAATAAAGCCCCCGCTCGTTTGGGTTTATCGATAAAAGATACTTCCCTTTGGATAGGTGCTTGAATATCAATTACTTGGCGACTGCCTTGATGCCATTGGATGAGGCATTTCATGGCATTAATTAAACCATCCCTAACTTCAGAACAAATTGGTTCTGACAAAGCTATTCTGGTTTCTCCATAACGCATTGCTGGAAGGGTACAAGCCAGCAAAAAAGTATTAGGATTGAGGTGAAAATCAGACTCAAATTCAGTAGTAGTTTCAAAATAAATCTCTTGAGTCGGGCGATCGCAATTTTCCCAGATAACTTCAGCAACTATTCTAATTTTATCTGCTTGAATTTCTTTTCTTAAATTTTCAATTCTCATATTTTTATTTTCTTTAGTTAGACAGTAATCCCCTCATGGTTTTGAAACTAACTCTGTAAGTTAATATTATCTTTCAAATAATAGGATTTATATTGTGTAGTAATTGTATAATACAGCGAAAAAAAATGTAATAATACTGATAATGAGGAACACATAAAAACAAAATCAAAACTTTGTTTTTTAGATATATTTTGAACTAACCCTATATATTTATAAATTGCTAATAGTTTTCAATAAAAAAATACAAGAACCATGAAAACATAGCTCTTGCATCTAAAATCTTTACTTATAATTAATCAAAAAATCTTCGAGCGGAAAAGTTCTTAATTAATTCCTATCTTTATAAAACGTTTCCAAACTATGGCGATCGCCCACAAAACGCCAGTGCCAAGGCTCATAGCTAACTCCAAGATCGTTATTAGCAGGAAAAGACAATTCAAAACTATACTTCAAGGCATTTTTTTCTAACCACTGAAAAGCAGCAGTTTCCGCAAAACTCGTTTCCAAATTGGTGGCAGGAGCATTCCCATCCCCAATATCGATCGCATAACCCGTGTGATGTTCGCTATAACCTGGAGGCGCGCTAACTTCGGCTCTTTTCGCAGCATCTTGAACTCTTTGTTCTTTAACGTCAAAAAATAAGTATTCTTGGGTTTCCACCGTGCGAAAAGCAGAAATCGGAGTTAAAATTATTCCCTCTGCCCTGGCATCTGCTTGCATTTGTTTGAATTTACGAGCAGCAGCAGGACGCAATTTTAATCTATTATCGGCGGTAATTGCCTCCAAAGAGTCGATTTGGGCTACTTCATAGGGTAAATGACCCAATAAATTTTGTTTGGGTGCTTGGGGTTGAGATATTTCTCGATTAATCGAAGGAGATGCTAAAGTTTCCCCAGCATCTCCCATCGAAGTGTTGACATTATCGGTATTAGTTTTCGGTTGATTCGCGCTTTTCGGTTGGGGAGTCGGAGAAGATTTACTAGGAGTTTGCTCGGCTGTTGGGGCAACAGTTTCGGGTTTGGTGGACAGAAAAAATGTCGATAATAAACCAACTACCCCGAACAAAAATAACGCGCCCAGGATCGGCAATAGGGATAAACTTTGGCGGGATTTTTGCGGTAATTCGATATTTTCTCGAATAGCCTCTGGAATTTCTATCTCATCCATAAAATGTCGTGCAAAATAGATTACATAATTGAGACAGGGAACAAGAAACAGAAAATTTCTAGTTCTAAAGTATAGTCATTCTAAAAAAAATCAGCTATATTACTAGTCTGGTAACTTTTGAGCCACTTTATCTTGTCGAGCAGCTAGACATACAGCCAGGGCTACTGCATTAGATACTCTAGAGTCAAAAACAGAAGGAATAATATGCTCTCGATCTAGATCGGTATCATCTACTAAAGATGCGATCGCTTTGGCAGCTTCCAGGTACATATTAGTGGTAATTGCCGAAGCTCGACAATCTAATGCACCCCGAAAAACTCCTGGAAAGGCTAACACATTATTGATTTGATTGGGGTAATCGCTGCGCCCTGTTGCCATAACTGCCACATTTTCATAAATTAATTCTGGTTGAATTTCAGGAATCGGGTTTGCCATGGCAAAAACAATTGGTTGCTCGTTCATAGTATCCACCATTTCGGGAGTTACCACTCCAGGGGCGCTTACTCCTAAAAATACATCGGCATTTTCCATGGCATCCGCTAGTTTGCCCGCAGCTTCCACAGCAAATTCCTGTTTTTGAGAGTTAAGATCGTTTCTTTGTTGAGAGATAATTCCTTTAGAATCGCAAAGAACGATTTGATTCGCTCCTGCTTTTTTCAACAATGAGGCGATCGCAATTCCCGCAGCCCCAGCACCGTTAATCACTATTTTAATTTCAGAAATCGATTTACCTATTAATTTAAGCGCATTATACAAGGCTGCTAAGACCACAATGGCAGTTCCATGCTGATCGTCATGAAAAACGGGAATATCTAGCTCCTGGCGCAGTCTGCGTTCGATTTCAAAACAACGAGGGGCGGTAATATCTTCTAGATTTATCCCCCCAAATATGGGAGCAACGTGCTTAACTGCCTTAATAATTTCTTCAGTATCTTGGGTATCTAAGGCAATGGGAAAAGCATCAATTCCTGCGAATTCTTTGAAAAGTAGAGCTTTTCCTTCCATAACGGGTAAAGAAGCCTCAGCACCAAGATTACCCAGTCCTAGCACCGCACTACCATCGGTAACTACTGCCACAGTATTACTTTTAACAGTCAAATTATAAACCTGTTCTGGGTCTTCAGCGATCGCCCGACAAATTCTACCCACCCCTGGAGTGTATGCCATAGCCAAATCTGATTGAGAATGAAGGGGAAGTTTGCTCTCAACCGAAATTTTCCCCCCTTGATGGACGGCAAAAGTGCGATCGTCGTAGCTAATTACTTTAACCTTGGGGAGGCTTTTAATCGCTGCGATAATTTTATCCCCTTGTTCGGTACTCGAAGCATCTATAGTTAGTTCGCGATGGGTATATTTAAGATTTCGTTGTAGCAATACGATATCGCCTAAACTACCACCTAACGAGGCGATCGTACTCATAATCGAGGCTAACGCACCAGGACGATTGGGAATTTCTAGTTCGATTTTCAGACTAAAACTAGCACTGGGATTTAATTCTACCATTGTTAATGTATGTATTGGAGAGTAGACTATTTTAAAACTTTTTCAGGCAATAGTTAGTTGAAAAATTGATTCTTTTAATCTCAGTTAGGTTTAAGATTCTTTTTTTATACTTTAAACTGATAGTCATTTTCCAAGTAGATCGTTTAAAATTCGGAAGATTTATCCCATTCTAAAATCCCTAAAAACCATACTTTCTTAACGATCGCTTTAGTTTCTAATCATATATCTATCGATCGCTCAAGCCTAAATTTATGAATAATCAAGACCATGCAGTAAGCATTGCACCAATGGATGAATATAACCAGGAATTACTGGCAAACGTTCATCCACCAGACTGGGCAAATCCTCAACCTGCCGATTGTTACGATCTAGTAGTGATTGGAGCAGGTACGGCAGGACTAGTCACGGCAAAAGGGGCAGCAGGACTCGGTATTGGCTTAAAAGTTGCCATGATTGAGAAGAATTTAATGGGAGGGGATTGTTTGAATGTTGGTTGCGTTCCTTCTAAATGTTTGATTCGCTCTTCTCGTGTCGTTGCAGATATGAAGGAAGCATCCCCCTATGGAGTGCAGCCTCCAGAAGATATTACCGTTGATTTTCCTGCGGTGATGGCAAGAATGCGTAAAGTCAGGACAAAAATTAGTCCCGTAGATTCGGCGGTAGCAGCAAAGAAAGCAGGAGTTGATGTCTTTTTTGGGGAAGCTAGTTTTAGTGGTAAAGATACTATTGCTGTAGGGGGACAAACTCTAAAGTTTAAAAAAGCGGTTATTGCTTCTGGGGCGCGGGCTGTTCGACCCAAAATTGAAGGTATAGAAGAAGTAGGCTATTTAACCAACGAAAGTGTCTTTTCTTTAACCGAATTACCCCAAAGATTGGCTGTCATTGGTGGAGGACCTATCGGCTGTGAGTTAGCTCAAGGTTTTCACCGTTTGGGTAGCAAAGTAATTTTATTTCACAAAGGTTCTCATTTATTAAACAAGGAAGACCCCGATGCAGCAGAAGTAGTACAAAAAGCATTTGTTAACGAAGGCATTCGCTTAGTATTAAGCGCGCAGTTAGAAAATGTCCAACATAGCCCTGAAGGTAAAGTAATTAGTTATCGAGGTAATGGGGGACAAGAATCAGTAATTGTAGACGAAATTTTGGCAGGTGCGGGAAGACAGCCCAATGTTGAAAGTCTCAATTTAGAAACTGTGGGGGTAGAATACGACCCCAGAAAAGGTGTCAAGGTTAACGATAATTTGCAAACTTCCAATCCTAAAATCTATGGGGCAGGGGATATCTGCATGAATTGGAAATTTACCCATGCTGCCGATGCAGCAGCCAGAATTGTCATCAAAAATACTTTGTTTTCTCCTTTTGGCTTGGGTAAATCTAAATTAAGCGATCTGATTATGCCTTGGGTAACCTTTAGCGATCCTGAAATTGCTCATGTGGGAATGTACGAGCAAGAAGCCCAAGCTAAGGGAATAGATTGCAATACGATTAAAATTGATTTTGATGATGTAGACCGCGCCCTAGCCGATGGGGAAACGGAAGGCTTTCTTAAAATTCTGCACGAGCGGGGATCGGACAAGATTTTGGGTGCTACTATCGTCGCCCGTCATGGGGGAGAAATGATTAGCGAAATTACCACTGCCATGATTGGCGGAATGGGTTTGAGCAAACTATCTACGGTCATTCATCCCTATCCCACCCAAGCTAGTGCTATCAAGCAAGCGGCAGATACTTATCGTCGCACCTTATTAACCGAAAAAACCAAGAAACTGCTCGGTTTTTTGTATAAATTGTCTTAAAGTCTAATTTTTAATTCTATTTGCAGAAATTATCAAGGCGATCGCACGAGATCGCCTTTTGCAATAATTGATTTAAACTGTCTGCATCGCGAACTGACTTAACTTCCTCGATTGTTTCTGGAGGAAGATTATCAAATCTTTGTTGGAGAACCTGGATAATGAGATTTTGCTGCTGTAGGGTAGATGTAGCTAATTTTTCTGCCATTCCCTCTAAATCTTGCTGCTGAGCATCGATAGTTGCGACAATTTGTTGTAACATCCGAGCCAAAATTCCCAATTCATCGGAACGAGTGGCAAAGCTAGCAAAATCGGTGGGGGAATATCTGCTATTTTCTACTGCTGCGACTATGGTGGCAGTTACCGCATATAGTTCTTCCAAAGACTCAGCCGACTCTCGATGATTTTTTTCTAGTGCATCCATCAATTGATTGTAGCGGGTGGCAATATGCCCATTTTCAGTATGAGCTTCCACGGGGACTCGCAAACTTAGATCTTGGGTTTTGGCTTGTAAATCCATCACCTGAAACAATTCATAGGTATCGGTTTTAGCCTGATGTTCTGAGATATTTAAACCCAATTCTTCGGCTTCTGAGGATACTCGCAAAGTAAAATAAGAATCAATTAGCTTGAGCAAAATATAGGTAACGCCAAATCCCCAACCACAGACTACTCCAATCCCCAATAACTGTATCCCCAATTGACTCAGGCGATTTAACCCTGTAGCTACCAATTCCAATTGACCGAATAGTGCCACACAAAGAGTTCCCCAAATGCCAGCCCCGCCATGAACTGCTACCGCATCCACCGCATCGTCAATGCGCCAATATTTAAGAGATTGGGATACCAATTGGGCTACTATTGCTCCCGTCAAACCGACAATCGCAGCTAAAGGGGTCGTCACTAAATTACAACAGGCGGTAATTGCTACCAAACCAGCGATCAAGCCATTAATTAGCTCTTCTACCTCCACCCTTTGATGCTGCCACTGACTGTAAACCAAAGCCGTTAACACCCCCGTAACTCCTGCAATAGTAGTGTTGAGAATAATTCCAGGAACGCGATCGTCTAGAGCAAAGGTACTACCGCCATTAAAACCCAGCCAACCTACCCAGAGTAACAACGCTCCCAAAACCGAAAAAGGCAAGTTTGTTCCCTGAATTTTATTCACCTTGTCAGGTGGTTCAAACCTACCCTGACGAGAACCAATGACAATCAAAGCACCTAGACTGACCAATGCCCCTAACCCATGGACGACAGTACTGCCTGCAAAATCGACAAAACCTAATTCCTTGAGCCAGCCCCCATCATTCCAAGCCCAATGACCGAATAGGGGATAGATACAGCCCGACACCAAAACCGCAATAATCAGGTAGGCACTAAACTTAAGACGTTCGGCTACTGCCCCAGAAATAATTGTCGTGGCAGTACCGCAAAACATTGCTTGGTAAATAAAAAAAGCGATCGCCTTAGCCGATTCCTGTTGTGAGGAGGGTAAAAATAGATTTGTACCCCACCATCCTATCTGAGAAGTCCCAAACATAATCCCGTAGCCAAATACCCAAAATAAAGCTACGGATATGCCAAAATCGGCAACATTTTTGACCGCCACATTAATACTATTTTTGGCACGGGTTAAGCCCGATTCCAGACACATAAATCCTGCCTGCATCAGAAATACTAAACCAGAACAAAGTAATATCCAAAGTAGATCGATCGTCATCTGTTTAGTATCCTTTCCTTTGATATCTTGGACTGTAGAGTATGGTTTAACTGATAATAACGAGCAAATTTAGGTAATTTTTCTTCCTGACCCAAAACGATTAAAGTATCTTGACTGTTTAACATCATTGATGAATGGGGATGAGTCACTAATTCCCCGCTACTGCGACGCAAAGCTACTAAAATAAATGCTCCTTTACCGCGAATTTCTAGCTCTCCTACGGTTTTGCCTACCAAAGAAGAATGAGAAGGGATGGTTAATTCCTCCATTCTCACATCGATTTGAGCTAGTAACTCATTAAGAGAATGATGGCGATCTTGTTGCTCTAGGAAATCGCTACTACTAGGGCGAGTAATTAAATTTGCCATTTGAATGCCACTGACAGTCGCAGGAGAAATAATATGATCTGCCCCCGCCAGACGCAGTTTTTTCTCCGTACTGGGTAAATTACCCCTGGCAATGATTAACAGGTCTGGATTGAGTTCGCGAGCGGTTAGACTGATAAATACATTGGTCGAATCATCGGGTAAGACGGTTGCCAAAACCCCAGCATTTTTAATTCCTGCTGCTTCTAAAATATCTTCATCGGTGGCATCTCCTGCCTTAACCAAAAATCCTCGTTCTTCAGCCAGAGCAATTCTTTGGCTATCGTGATCGATAATCAAAAATGTTTGTGCCTTCTTGGCTAATTGGCTAGCCATTACTTGGGCGATACGTCCGTAGCCACAGATAATAGTATGATTCTCTAGGCTAGCGATAGTATTGCGTTTCCGTTGCGCGTCAAAGGCACGGGTGATTTCTCCTTCTGCCACCATTTGTACAAAACCTCCTACAATATACAATGCTGACGAAGTACCTGCGAGAATCACAAAAATAGTAAAAATTTTCTCTGGTGCGGTTTCTAAAGGCTTGACTTCTCCATAACCCACGCCAAAAATTGTAATTACCACCATGTAGATGGCTTCGAGGGTTGTCCAGCCAAATAGTAAATATCCAATGACAGCAACAATAATCGTCAGAATGAAAAATGCAGTCCCGATCGCAATTTTGATAAACGAGTTGTGCATTTTCCTAGCTGATTTATTCTCAATTAGCCGATAAAGATCGCTACAGGTTATGTAATCTTAGTCTTGTGGAAAGTTTTGTATTCAAAGATACTATATTAATACCAATTTCAATTCTTTAATAAGTCTATCTTCTTTCGCTCTAATTTTAAGTACTATAGTATTGACTATAAATTAATCTCGTATGAATAATTCTCTTAAATTCTTTTGGCCAATTTTGGCGGTTGCTGTGGCTTCTTTCGGTTGAAAAACTGTCAAACATCGACTTAAAATATCTATGCCTGCTAAAGCTGGCAATCGGATTCTGGAAAATAGGGGTTTGGTGACTATCCCCAGTTCCTATAGCGTTGAGAAAACGGGCGATTGCTTTTTGATTAAAACCACAGAGCGATCGCACTAAAAAAATATTTTAGGGCAACCAATAGCTAGGAAAAACTTGAGTCAAATCTCGTACGGTTTTATTAATCATTCTAGCAAATTGGATATGAGGTTCGTCTGGTTCGATGGGGATAATATTAGCTTTAGTACCCATC
>NZ_JBZNBU010000186.1:0-7306 GCF_058530065.1 Waterburya sp.
ATTGCAGCGATCGCCTAGCTCAAGCGGGCGGAAACGGAGAATTTGGCAGTCTTGGAGGATGAGGTTGCCTCGCGCCTCATAGAAGGGCTTTTTGACTTGTTACAAACCCCCTAAAAGGCATAGTTGAAGTCGATAAATGACTAAAATACACTCATAACAAATAGTTATAAATATAAAATGATAATTGACTTAATTGCTTTTTCCCTAGAACTAGATACAGTAAATTTGTCTGGTAGTTGTATCTGGTCTTTGGGATTATATATAGGTTTAAAATCAACTAGAAATTGGATTAGCGATCGCTTGGAAAGTTGGTTTAATTTTGCTGAAGGTTGGCTCTATACTTCCCCAGAAGAATTTGAAGAAACCCGTCCTGCTAGGGAATCTCAAAATGCTTTTTACGCTTCGGTTTTTAGTATTATTCCCTTTCTCATTGCAGGTTTTTTAACCAATTGGGCGGTCGATCTCAGTTTTGGAGGTAGTAGTTGGGCGATCGCTTTAGGGCTGATGACTTGCGCTCTTTGTAGTTTATTTGCTCTTGCAGGTCAAGATTATGAAAATTAAATACAGGTAACTGGCAAATCCCTAATCGTAAGCTTACCGTTAAAGTCGAGGTAGCTGTTTCCAGCTTACTCTTCTCATCAGAAGATGGTTCAAATGAACTGTAAGTTATCCTTTCTAAAGGATTACAAGTACCCATTGTGGGTTACTTTAGAAATGTGTCCTATCCCCATAATCTATGTATGGATTTCAGAACAACGAATCCCACGGGCATTAAAAGGGATTGGGCTTCCTCTGACTTCGTAAAAATGATGCTAGTTCGATAAAAATGAAAATTGTTTGCTCTCAAAGCGATCTTAAAAATAATCTTTCTCTTGTCAGCCGTGCCGTGCCTTCTCGTGCCGAACCTGCGGTGCTAGCAAACGTGTCGATCGAAGCCATAGAAAGCATTCAGAAAGTAAGCATTACGGCATTTGATGGCAACATGGGGATTAAGACTAGTTTTAATGCTGAAGTCGTAGAAGCTGGTAGCATTACTCTGCCTGCAAAATTATTGAATGATATTGTTTCCCGCTTACCAGAGATGGAAATTACTCTTGATATAGGAGACGGCGAAACCGATTGTGTAGCAACTATTAGTTCTGCGGGTGGAGAATTTCAGTTGACTGGAATTGATGCGTCAGAGTTTCCCGAATTACCCACAGTGGAAGGGGAAAGAGAAATGGAAATCCCCATTAGTTTATTAGATCGCGGTTTGGGTGGCTGCCTGTTTGCTGCGTCTGCGGAATTATCAAAACAAATACTTACGGGGGTACACCTAAAAACTAAGAAACTAGGAGAAAGCGATCGCGCGGAGATTTTAGAATTTGCTGCGACAGATAGCCACCGTTTGGCAGTAGTAGCCACAGACTTGCAGGAAGAAGCTCAAGAATCAGATACTACAATTGAGTTGCCAGAGTTTGCCGTAACTATCCCTGCCAAGGCTTTGAGAGAATTAGAAAGAATTGTGAGCGATCGAGCCAAAAGCGACTGTGTTAAGGTCAGTTTTGACGAAAATGTGATGATTTTCCAATTAGGCGATCGCCTGTTAACTAGTGCCAAAATACCAGGAGACTATCCTGCCTATGGGCAATTAATCCCGCAAAACTTCGTTCGGGAAATGGTTGTCGATCGCAAACGACTTTTGAGTAGTTTGGAATTAGTGGCAGTATTAGCACAGAAAAATAATTTAGTTAAATTCAGCATTAATAATAATTTAGGAGAATTAACCGTCTCTGCCGATGCCCAAGATGTGGGGAATGCCAAACAATCTTTACCCGCCGAAATTATGGGAGAAGATATTGAAATTGCTTTTAATATTAAGTATTTAATGGATGGTTTAAAAGCTATTCCCGCTACAGAAATTAAAATGCAACTTAATGAAGGGAATCAACCAGTAATATTTAGTCCTTTGGATGGATTGGATATGATTTATTTAGTAATGCCCGTACAAATCAGGAACTAATTTAATAGTTTAATCTAAGATTGATTCGATAATTACCCTGAAGAAATTTAAAAATTTCACCATCAGCTATATGAATTTGTTACAATAAATCAACTTCAAAAATGTAACAAATTAATGAAGTTAGCCAAATATCTAAGCATAGCAATCCATATCTCAAATATCCGAGTATAGCAGTAATCAAGGCGGTAAATATACTGAGTTTGATAAATGAAGCACTTGGGCAATTAATTCTTGGGAAAAATTGCCAAATTCATTATCAAAGCGTACCAAATTTTCTCAGCAAAGTTACCCCTAGCTCAATTAGATAGTGTGGAGAAAACAATACAATGACATATCATAATAGAGAACATTTGTGGTTGTTAATTATTAGTGCGATCGATAATTTGGAAAAAGTAGAAAAAGCGAAAGAGTTAACTAATATTATTTGGGACATTAACATAAGTAATATCCCAACCGAAAAAGATTGGAGAAGAACTGAAGTTTTACTCGAATCTTACGAAAAAATCAGAGATGAATCTTTGGATGCAGCTTTAAAAAATTTAAGAGAATTAGTACAAATGATGACTTATTAAAGATGATTTAGTAACTAAAGATAGACTTGTTTTTAGTTGTTATTTACTCTATATTAGGGCGAGCATTACTCGCCCTGAAAAATACTAATTAATTTGTTGGTTTTAGCTACTTAAATCGATCTAAGGTTGCTATTTAATAATTATGGTCTTGCCACGAATGCCCACAGGTTGCACATCTTATTCTGTCATATGGAGAGGGGATGAATCCGCCACAATCGTAGCATCTCGAACAACCACCACTAGCAACAATTTCAGATTGATGTAATAGACTTTTTGAGTTTATGTACGAACTCAAAGTAGGGTAAAGTAATTGATGGGATTGTAATTCGACCGATCTTGTATTTTTAGATTTGTTTGTTGTTTTTCTATCGATAAGTTGCATAATTTCGCTCCTCCTTGTGTTCTATATCTGCTTATTTCTCAAGGAAAAGAAGGTATGCAAAAATCAACCCGTCGAATTAATCAGAACTTATGCTAAACGGACAAAGTTCCTCTTATAATTTTTTTTAAAATAGCTCTTCAAAAAAATTATAAAAATATGAGATATATTGTCATTACCGATTTAGATGGCACTTTATTAAATCACCAGACTTACGACTATACTGGTGCATTAGGCGCGATCGCCGAGTTAAAAGAACGAGATATCCCTTTAATTCTTAATTCCAGTAAAACTCAAGCAGAAATTGCCACAATTCGTCAGGAGTTAGACAATCAAGAACCTTATGTCTGTGAAAATGGCGGGTTAATTTGCGGTTTGGGAGAAACTCAATATTTGGCTACTCCCAGAGAAGATTTTCTGCCAAAATTAGTTGAGATTAAAGCCAAATTAGGACTGAAGTATCGAGGATTTGCCGAGGCTACTGTAGAAGATGTTGTTAATTGGACAGGATTAGATTTTGATTCTGCTAGTAAAGCGATGGAAAGATCGGCAACAGAACCTTTATTATGGCAAGATAGCGATTTTGCCCTAGAAAATTTTCGTCAAGCATTAAATGACTTTAACTTACAATGCGTCAAAGGCGGGAGGTTCTATCACGTGATGGGGATCTTTAATAAAGCTAGTTGTTTTACCCTTTTGAAAGAACATTACTCGAAAACTTGGCAAGAGGAAGTGGGTATTATTGCCTTGGGAGATAGTCCCAATGATTTACCCATGTTAGAGCAATGCGATCGCCCGATTGTGATTCCTTCGGCAAAGGGTAACAATCTCCAACTAAATAATTCTCAGGCTTACTATGCCACACAACTAGCCCCTGATGGATGGCAAGAGGGAATTACCTTTGTTTTGAATAATTGATTATGTCCCGCACAACTTAAATTCTCAATCAAAGATAACTCTTTGGCAATCACAGGCTTTATTTATCCCCAGAATCAATGACGCGACGAATATTTAAAATATCGCTCATACTCTTAATTCTTTGGAAAATATATTCAAGTTGCTGGCGATCGCGAATATCTAAACTCAGAGAAATTAAAGCTGGTTTATTGGGGCTAGTTTTAACTCCTGCATTGCGAATATTAATACCACGATCGCTCAACCGTGCCAAAATATCTTTTAGTACTCCTACCCTATCCAGTGCTTCGATTTGAATATCTACGGGATAAGTTAACGGCTTGTTTTCTTCGCTACCATCATTCCAACTTACAGGAATAATTCTTTCTCCAGGAATCTTATCGACATTTTGACAATTTTGACGGTGAATGGAAATTCCTCTAGAGCTTAGAGTTACCGCACCAATAATCGATTCTCCTGGTAGGGGTTTACAACAACCTGCTATGTGATATAGCATTCCTTCCACGCCAATTATTGGCGATTCGCCTTTGCGTTTTTCTCTGGTAGGAGGAATATAGTTAGAGATTTCCACATCTGCTTCTGTTTCGATCTCTTCTTCCTCTACTGGCTGTAACTCTTTGACCACATCCCGCAAACGATTGACTACATGATTTTGGGTGATTTCTCCATATCCCAAAGCAGCTAACATATCGTCCACTGAATGATAGTTGCAACGCTGACTGACTATTTGCATTGGCTCGGATTTGAGTAAAGATTCAAAACCAGTTTTGCCCATTTCCTTTTCTAAAAGTTCTTTGCCTCTAGCAATATTTTCATCGCGGTGCGATCGCTTGTACCACTGTCGAATGCGGTTGCGGGCGGTAGGAGACACGACAAAGTTAAGCCAATCTAAACTGGGATGGCTATTCTTTTGGGTGACAATTTCCACAATATCCCCATTTTCCAAAGGCTTAGATAGGACAGACCAACGCCCGTTAACTCTAGCTCCTTTCATATGGTTGCCCACTTCACTGTGAATGCGATAAGCAAAATCTACAGGGGTTGCACCCTGAGCCAAAGCAATCACATCGCCGTCAGGAGTAAAGACATAGACATCGTCTTCAAATAGATTATCCTTAACGCTCTCCATATACTCTTGAGCGTCACTGAGGTCTTTTTGCCATTCCAATAACTGACGCAACCAAGTAAATTTAGTATCATCAGATGACACAGTTCGATCGCTCGTACCTGTTTCTTTATATTTCCAGTGGGCTGCAATCCCATATTCGGCTACTTGGTGCATTTCCATAGTGCGTATTTGCACTTCAATGGGGCGACCGTTAGAGCCAACTACAGTAGTATGGAGAGACTGATAGCGGTTGGGTTTGGGCAAGCCAATATAGTCTTTAAAACGTCCTGGGATCGGTTTAAAAGCATCGTGGACTACTGCTAAAGAGCGATAACACTCTTCGTTGGTTTCAACGATAATTCTAAAAGCAGCGATGTCATAAATTTGACTGAATTCCTTTTGTTGCCGTTGCATCTTTTGATAGATACCATAAAGATGTTTTGGTCTACCTTTAAGCTCGATTACTTTAATCTCTAACTTGTTTAGTCGCGAGCGCAAAGTTTCGGTTACTTGAGCAATTCTGGCTTCTCGATCTGCTCTTCTTTCGGCAATTAAGGCTTTAATCTCTTCGTAGGCTTCTGGCTCTAGATATTTAAAGCAAAGATCCTCTAATTCCCATTTAAAACGACCAATACCCAATCGATTGGCTAAAGGAGCAAAAATTTCTCTAGTTTCTTGACTGATACGTCGTTGTTTTTCTGGTTTGAGATGATCCAGAGTCCGCATATTGTGTAGCCTATCTGCCAGCTTAACTACAATCACGCGAATATCCGTCGCCATCGCTAAAAACATCCGTCGGAAGTTTTCTGCTTGACGCTCGGTAGTACTAGAGAAATTAAACTTAGATAGCTTAGTCACTCCTTCGACTAATTGACGCACTTGCACCCCAAACATCTCTTCAATTTCTTCGGGGGTAACATCGGTATCTTCAACTACATCGTGAAGAAAACCCGCTGCAATGGTGACACTATCTCCTCCCAAATCTCGTAACAAGCCAGCTACCGCTATCGGATGAGCGATATAAGGTTCTCCTGATTTACGATATTGTCCTTCATGCAATTCGTAAGCGAAATTAAATGCTCTACAGATTAAACTAGCATCCGATTCGGATTGTTCATCTTGACGGTCGAGGGAGCATTTTTGTAACCATCGAGGTAATTTAACTTCGTTATCTTGACTTTCTATGAGAGAGATGGCGGTCATAGATCTATAAAAATATTAGTAAGATTAGTAGAAAAACAACAAGGTAAAAGGCAAACCTTGGAGCAATGCTATTTTGTTGGTATATTTGATTAACTTACTTCTAGATAGTGAAGAAGATAAGCTAGATATTCAAATACTAGGCAGTTGTCTAATTTTGATCTCTAAAGGGGTATTTATCTGTAAAATTAACTTATTTATTTAAGAATAAAACTTATATTGACAAGCAATATTTTCGATCGCAACATGAGTACAAAAGTCAAGTTTGCTTAGTAGAATTTTACCTTATTTATTACCTTATCTTAAACTCAATAATGTTATCTACGTCACATAATCGAGCATATCAGTATTTTCTGACTTTGTTAACGGAGTTTGATAATTCTCTGCCCGATTTAGATGGGGAAACAAATTTTCTGGCGCACGACCAAAAATTTAAAACCTTGCAACATTGGTTTGAGGAGAACATAGTCAACCTAACCAGCCAAGGAATTGAGGCAGCTATTGTTCCTCGTTGGGAATCAATTCAAAGGGAAATCAAACGAGAATTTAAGTTATTAACTACCGATATTTTATTTTTGGCTTCAGCACGTCAAAGTACTACTAAAATCAGGCGTTTGCAGAGTATTAGCGATCGCAACAGTAGATTAATTAATTATTGCCAGGGGCTTTTGCAGGATGAGTAATGAAGGGACGTTTCATGAAACGTCCGTACATGAGTAATGAGTAATGAGTAATGAGTAATGAGTATGGTGATAAACTTCTTTTACTTGAATCCGTATATGGTGTTTTTTCTTCAACTAAAAACTAATAACTTTTCAATAAATTAAAGAAGCCCAAAGAAACATCAGGAAACAAATATACTCATGGTAATATTCTCCCCATAATATATTTAATACATTTAGAGCAAGAGTATCGATCGAGTGAGTAGATTATTAATACGCCTATTAATTGGGGTAATATTCGCTATTTTTGGAATGTTTAATTACTTCACAAATGTTAGTGAAAATCCCATTACGGGAGAAAGACAAAGGGTACAACTTACCCCCCAACAAGAAATAGTTATTGGTCGTCAGTCTGCCCCCAAAATGGCAGCACAACACGGGAATTTATACCCAGATCGTACTTTACAA
>NZ_JBZNBU010000187.1:0-11984 GCF_058530065.1 Waterburya sp.
CGATCGCCAAATAGCTGACTCATCAGTTTGAGATAGGGAGTCTCGCCACATCCCGCACAAGCCCCAGAGAATTCAAACAGGGGTTCTTGCATTTGCTGTTGATTAATTTTGTGCAGATTTAGCTTAGTGCGATCTGGGTTGGGAAGATCTAAGAAGAAATCCCAGTTTTCCCGTTCTTGTTCCCTTAAGGGTAGCTGTGGCTGCATATTAATCGCTTTCAAGCGCGGTTGGGATTTGTTTTTGGCAGGGCAAACATCAACACAAATACCGCAACCCGTACAGTCTTCTGCTGCTACTTGAATAGTGAATTTTAAATCTTTCCAGTCGTGTTGCCTAGCGTCAGTAGATTTGAAACTAGCTGGAGCATTTTCTAGCTGTTGCGGTTCGTAAACTTTTGAGCGAATTACGGCATGAGGACATACCATGACGCATTTGCCACACTGAACGCAGACATCGCTATCCCAAACGGGTATTTCTTGGGCGATATTGCGTTTTTCTAATTTAGAAGTACCAGTAGGATAAGTACCATCGCAGGGTAAGGCACTGACGGGTATGGTGTCACCCTTACGAGCGATCGCTTTTTTCAGGAATTCAGGTATTCTATCGGCTGTTATTCCCCCCTTACAAAGGGGGGTAAGGGGGGATCGATCCTCAACCTCAAATAAATTATCCAAGGTGGCATCTACCGCTTTGAGGTTCATCTCAACGATCGCCTCGCCTTTTTTACCATAGGTTTTGCGAATCGATTCTTTAATAGCTGCGATCGCTTCTGCTTCGGGCAATACTCCCGATAAGGCAAAGAAACATACTTGCATTACCGTATTAATTCTATTCTTCATTCCCGCTTCGCGAGCAACTTTGTAGGCGTTGATAGCGTAAAATTTTAATTGCTTATCGATAATCTGCTGCTGAATTTGCTGGGGCAACTGCTGCCAAACTTCTTCTTGACTGTAGGGACTATTGATTAGAAAAGTTCCTCCTGTTTCTATACCATCGAGAACGGGTAGTTTTTCCAAAAAGTTCCATTGGTGACAACCGACAAAACTAGCTTTATTTACTAGATAGGTGGAATGAATCGGCTGCGAACCAAAGCGCAAGTGGGAAACCGTAACCGAACCCGATTTTTTGGAGTCGTAAACGAAGTAACCCTGGGCATAGTTGTCGGTAGACTCGCCAATAATTTTGATCGTATTTTTGTTTGCCCCGACAGTACCATCCGAACCCAAACCATAAAAGATTGCCCGCACGATATCCTCTGGTTCGGTAGAAAAATCGCGATCGTATTCTAGGCTGGAGTGAGTCAAGTCATCGTTAATGCCAATAGTAAAATGATTTTTTAGCTTGGCTTCCCCCTTATTAAGGGGGATTAGAGGGGGATCGAGATTAAGATTATCGAATACTCCCTTAACCATAGCTGGGGTAAATTCTTTAGAAGAGAGTCCGTATCTGCCACCAACAATTTTGGGTAGAGATGCACCATTACGGGTTTCCATTAAGGCATTAACTACATCGAGATACAATGGTTCTCCCGCACTGCCTGGTTCTTTGGTGCGATCGAGTACGGCAATACTTTTGACGGTTTTAGGTAATGCTTCGATAAATCTTTGAGTATCAAAAGGACGATATAGCCTTACTTTTACCACACCTACTTTTTCATCTCTTTGATTGAGATAATCCACCGTTTCCCGTGCGGTTTCGCATCCCGAACCCATCAAGACAATTACTCGTTCTGCTTGCAGATCGCCGTAATATTCAAACAACTTATATTGTCTTCCTGTAACTTTAGCAAACTCATCCATTACCTGTTGCGTAATTTCGGGACAGGCTTGATAGTAAGGGTTAACCGTTTCCCTAGCTTGAAAGAAAATATCGGGATTTTGTGCCGTACCTCTAATAACTGGACGATCTGGGGTTAAAGCTCGTTGGCGGTGAGCAATGATATCATCTTCATCAATTAGCGATCGCATTACCGACTCATCCAGCAATTCAATCTTTTGAATCTCGTGGGAAGTCCGAAAACCATCAAAGAAATGTAAGAAAGGAATGCGCGATCGCAAAGTTGCAGCAGTAGCAATTAAAGCCATATCTTGCGCTTCTTGCACCGAAGCCGAACCCAGCAGGGCAAAACCAGTAGCGCGAGTTGCCATCACGTCGCTATGATCGCCGAAAATAGATAAAGCCTGGGCTGCAACGGAACGGGCTGCTACGTGAAATACTGTGGGTGTAAGTTCCCCAGCAATCTTATACATATTGGGAATCATTAACAACAGTCCCTGAGATGCTGTAAAAGTTGTGGTTAACGAACCAGTCTGCAACGCACCGTGAACCGCCCCTGCCACACCGCCTTCACTCTGCATTTCTACTATTGTTGGTACTGTACCCCAGAGGTTCTTGCGAGCGTGAGATGACCAGTTATCTGCCCACTCACCCATTGGCGAAGAAGGAGTTATGGGATAAATGGCGATGACTTCATTGAGGGGATAGACTACGCGGGCGACAGCTTCATTACCATCCAGAGTTGCATAGGTTTTGGTTGTTTCTCGAACGGGCAATCGCACCATGACTAACCTTTTCTCCTATAGTTGTAGTTGTGTAGCGTTTCTATTTCTGATTCAATTTGAAATTAAGTCAAAAGTTTGAAGATGTTGTGAAGGTTGGAAAAACAATCTTTGTGAAAATTTTTCTTACTGCGCTTTTCACATGGGTAGACCACATAATTAAACTTTAAAAACTAAGAACTAAGAACTAAAAACTAAAAACTACGAACTAGTAAATTTTCCCAGAGAGCTATTCAACTTTTTCTCCTACAGTTATAATCGCAAATATTAAAGACGGGACAATAAGCTTTTTCCTATTTTCAGATAGATCTAATACTTTGGGCAAAAGTTTCCACGATGTTTTCTAGAGCAAAATTGACTTTAGCGTCAATATAACCTTGTTTGGCAATTGTACTAGCTTGTGTGCGATCGCTAACTATTTGTTCGATCCGTTTTTTTAAAGCCATTGCTTCCCCTGGAGGGAATAAATAACCGTTCGCGCCGTCTCTTATCAGTTCTAAAGCCCCTCCAGCAGCAGATGCTATCACTGGTTTTTGCGCCAATTGTCCTTCGACAATCACGCGACCAAAAGGTTCGGGTTCGGTAGAAGTATGAACTATGATATCGCAAGCTTTCATCAGCACGGGTATATCATCACGAAAGCCCAACCAATGAACTCGCTCTACTAATTTTGGTGTGGCAGCTAACTCTCTAAGTTTAGAGACATATTCATCTTCTCCAAATAAGGCTTCTCCAACCAGAATGACTTGTACTTGAGGCAAATTTGCGACTGCTTCCAAGAGAATATGTTGTCCTTTCCAATAAGAAAGACGACTAAACAAGCCAATTAGATATGAGCGATCGATATTCAATTGAGAACGAATTTTTTTAACATCCTGTTCGGCGACACGGTCGAACCTTTGGGAATCAAAGCCATTGTATAGTACCTGTAATAAAGCTTCTTTTCCCCCAGCTATGACAAAAGCCTTTCCCGTAGCTTGGGAGTTGACTAACACTTTAGTCGCCAAATTATTGGCTAGGAATACTGCAACTAACCGATTGACTCTGCTGAATTGTTTGGCAGTAATAATGTCGTGTAAGTACCACCAAACTGGGGGACTACCTCTTAAGGTTGCCAAAGCGGCAACCACAAATGCTTTCTGAGAATTAGCTAAAATTAGATCGAATCCTTGGGCTTGTTTGCTAATCTGACCTGCCATCTGCCAAAGTTCAGGTATTATCGCTAAAGAGTTTAGTCCCTCAGAAGCACGGAGTTTGAGTATCTTATCAGAGGTTTCGAGCGCGTCTACTTTTACCCCTAATCTTCTCAGACGCTCGAACAAAGGTCCATTTTCAAATAAGAGAACTTTACTAGTTGCAGAATAGGCATTTGCTAAATCTAATAAACTTAATTCAGCACCTCCCATGGCAGCAGTATGATCGACAAAAAGAATCTTAGGCATTTTTATTGCTATCAATCTTAACAGCTTATTGATTTAGTCTTTAATTATGACAAGCCTGTTTGACTAGCTTTCTACGCAAATATATTTTCATAATCGGAATTAAAGCATAATTAGAATTATTTTCTACGATTAAAGATCGCTCGATTAAATAATTAATGCTGTTAGAAATTTCTAGTGTGGGTTGAGATTGTTTGATATAGTTGCTCAATTGGTTTAAGGTTATCAATGAATCTGAAATAGCTAACCAATATACAATTTCTTTTTCTAAAAGTGATAAGCAAGACAATTCTAATTCTAGTAGATTGATAATTGGTTCGAGAAAACTGATTTCTTCAGCCGTATGAGCGATATTGTCGGTCTGAAAATTCTCTAGATACAGATGACGATCGACAATTTTGAGTAACTGAGGATTATTTTGCAAAGTTCTAAAAATAAAAGTTAGATTTTGCTCGTTGAGAAACTTTTTTCGTTCTGATTTAAACACTTTTTTACTGGTTTCATCCTTCAAGCCTTGTAAATTTAGAAATTTAACCTGATTCTGACTGTAGTATTCCAGTATTTTAGGTTTGATGCGGCTGGTGGCTATCAATAAGCTTTGATGTTCCGCAGCAATGATGAATTCTAAAAACTGGCTGTATTCCGAGAATTTTTGTTTGTACTTACTTCCTTTGGTATCTTCAAATATACCTTCCAAATCATCTAAAACTAATAGTATTTTGTTGTTTCTCAAACAGCTAATAAATTCAGAGAGTAGAAAGCTCAACTCCAAATCATTATTATCAACTTCGGGATTGACTATTTTAAGATAGCTATCAATTAGCGTACTCAAAGAGGGAATTGGCTGCAAAGAGAACCAGATAACATAATCAAATTTAGTTTCAACCTTCCGAGCAAATTCAGTTACCAAAGTGGTTTTTCCACTGCCTACCATGCCAGAAACTATAATACAATTACAGTCGGATTCTTGACCCCATATGTCTAGGGTTTTAATTTCTTCTTTTCTACCTAAAAAATGCTTAGTGTTTGGAGCAGTTGTCCAATGGTATATCTGTCTGTTTTTTACTTCCTTAGATAAGCTTGAAGGCAAACTATCACTTGGTATAATGCTATTTTGGGAATTTTCTTTAGCTATTGTTTGCCTCATGAAAGGAACAAAGTTACTCTTGTTGATTTGTTTGTCAAAAACCTGAGAAAGAGTTTTCCATAAACTACAGCCTACACTTTTAATATATTCTGGATCGTAATTGTGCCGATCTGCCATTTCTGCATATGTTTTGCCATTCCAAACTTCTCGTAGTACTATTTCTTGGGTTGGATTGAGATATGTAGGCTCGAGAGATTTATCTATGAAAAATAAGACAGTCTCAAAATTAACTGTATTTGTCATTATGTAGTCAACAAGGAATATAGATTGGCTAAATATTTTTAGTTAACTAGAGTCAAGATATTAGATATCTGTTTCAAATGTGAAAGCTAACATCAACCTAAGATAATTATCGAATTACCTCAAGCTAAAATTTTTTTGTATTTTATGTTACTAAATAGTACAGATTAGCTATTTCTCTAATTAATTGGCGACTGAATTTTTGAATTTAACTTAAAGTATTAGCCAAAAAGGCAACTGATAGCAGATATTTTTTAATAGCACGATGATTTTTAGTTAATAGTAGATACTTCATTTGGAGGTTAAATTTATTTTGTGAGAAAATTGTGAAGAAATCAGTAAGTTACTTTTCAATAGAGAGAATTTAACTCAACCTGCTAGCGATCGCACTTTGATAAACGAGTTCGATCTTTTGAGAGATCCCCTGCCAAGCATAATTTTGTCGAACGTACTCCAAGCAAGCTTGGCTATCTGGTAATAAGCGATCGCCCGATAGGGCTTCAAGAATTCCCCGAGCAAGTTGCTTGGGATCGTATCCCTCAAAAACTAAATCTGGATTGAAAGGTTGTAAAATTTCAGGAATTCCACCAACGGGAGTTCCCAATACGGGAGTCCCTGCAGCTAATGATTCAATGACAATTAAACCAAAACCTTCTAAGGCAACGGTAGGAACGACGGAGAAATTGGCAGCACGATAATATAACGGTAATTGTTCATCGCTAACATATCCTAATAACTGGACATTTTTGGTTAATTCTAGTTCTTCTATTTGCTTTTGCAATGTATTTTTTAATACACCTTTACCCGCAATATAAAGCAGAATGTCGGGATAGCGATCGCGCACCTGTTTCATTGCCAAAACTAGATTTTCTAGTCCCATTCGTTTGGCTAGCCGACGGATACAGAAAATAGTCGGTCGAGATTGATGCCAAGACAACTGAGAACGAGCCTCTGTTTGAGAGATCTTGATTTTAAAGCGGTCGATATCTACGCCACCAGGAACAACCGTAATTTTAGATTTGGGAACTTGGTACTCCTGATGTAAAACATCTCGGAAGGTTTGCGAGAGAACAATAAATTTACACGCTCGTTTGTAGACGGCTTTTTCGATGAGTTTTTTGCCCCAGATCGCCACAGTTTTCGGCGTTTCGGCATCGCTTTCCAAGGCCCAAGGTCCGTGAAAATGGAAGACTAACGGGTATTTTTGAATTAGATCTAAAACAGGAAAAGTATAAAGGCTAAAGTGAGCAACTATCAGATCGAATTTTTCTCGATTTAAAATTTGCTGCAATTCTTTGCGGACTGCTATTAGACGTTTGGGCAATGAAGAGTCGGGCGGTGCAAAACCATGTATTTTGCCCTGAGTAGTTTGACTGAGGTCAGTAGACCCCGAAACTAGCCCCGTCACTTCTACTTTGGCAAGAGGCAATTGATGGCTGCAATCATAAAAATAGCGATCTAGCCCTCCTCCGCGATCGGGAAACCATTCTAAGCCAATTTGTAATGTCTTCACGGCAATTTCACTTTTGGGCTAAAGAGCTAGTTCTAAAAAAAGAACCAAAGTTTGTGTGGTACTGAGTTTGCCAGCCTCCTTTTAAATGGAGGTCGGTCGATTTATGAGATTGACAACGGTTTCGATATATCAGTAATTATTCGCTATTTTTTTATACCATACTAACTGAATAATTTAACTATTATTTTGGCAATTTAAATTTACAGTAAAGCATTTTTAAAATTTAGAGAAATTTTCTTAAATACAAACGACTATAAAAAAAATTTCTTATTTTTATCGAGCGTATTTTGGTATTTCTTTAGTCATTAATAATTAAATATTTCTACAAGCTCGGAATAACCAAAGCATTTTTTTTCCAAACACAAATTTTATATTTAGTTAGCTTTTCTGAAGGCATACGCCCAAAAGACAGATAAGCTTATTGATAATAATAAAAAGCTGCGATAGCTCAGATTATAGCTGAGATATAGATATAGCATTTTTCTCTTTAATTATCGATTTTAAAATATAAATTATGGTTTTGAATCCTCAGACAAATTCTGCATTAGATATAGCTCAAAATAGCAAGAACCTGGTTTTTATAAATTCTGACGTTGAAAATTACGACCCCCTACTTTTAGGAACTACTCCTAATACAGAAGTAATTCTTCTCGATTCAAGTCGCGATGGAATCGAACAAATTAGTCAAATATTAAGCGAACAAACGCAGATATCTAGTATTCATTTAGTATCCCACGGACAGCCTGGAAAAATAGGCTTAGGCAATACAGAATTAAGCTTAAATACTTTAGATTTATATCAAAATCAATTACAAGATTGGTCAGAAGCTTTAACTCCGACCGCCGATATTGTTGTTTATGGTTGCAATGTGACAGTCAATGATGATGGTCATAATTTAATCGCTGCTTTAGCAGATCTGACTACAGCCGATATTGCTGCTTCCAACGATCTAACAGGAAGTAATGTTTTGGGAGGTGATTGGGAATGGGAAACAACTACTGGTGCGATCGAATCAACATCTGCTTTTACCTCAGAAGCGATCGCCAATTTTTCTGGAGTGCTAGCTGCAGGACATAGTCATTCGGAACATAATAATTCGGAACATTCAGCTTTGCTCGATTTAGTCCCTCACGATCGAGCAACTCATGTGGCAATCAAAAATGGTGCTTGGTTCGATCCTAATATTTGGCACAATGGTCAAGTGCCTGGTGATGATGCCGATGTCTGGATTCCCCAAGAGCATTATGTTTGGTACGGCAGCCAAAGCAACGAGCGGCTCGATACAGTCCGAGTTGACGGAACTCTACAATTTGCTTCTCAAAGAAATACCAAAATGTCCCTCGATACCTTGGTGGTTTCGCCTCAAGGCAGACTGTGGATTGGCAAGGAAAATAATCCAATTAGAGCCGATAAAACGGCTGAGATTATCTTTACTAGCGAAGATGCGATTGACACTACCTGGGATTCTAAGCAATTGAGTCGGGGTTTAATTAGTAGCGGTCAAGTCAAAATTTATGGGGCTGACAAAGTTGATTTTGTGCCTCTCAAACAAGATGCTTTACAGGGCGATAACGAACTAATCTTAGATTTACCTTCAGGTCGGGCTTCTGCTTTGGGTTGGAGGGTTGGCGACCAGTTAGTTTTAGGTGGAACTTCTTACAGCCATCAAGCTAGCGATGAAGATAATGCTCGATTTCATGATGAAGAATTAACTATTACCGCTATCGAAGGCGATCGCGTGCGCTTTACCAATAACAACATTGATTCTGGAGATAATACGATACTACGGTTCGATCACAAACGTCCCGATGGCTTTGCAGATCGATTAAATCTTTATGTGGCTAACACCACTCGCAATGTCAGCTTTGCCACAGAAAATGGCGATCGCGTGCCGACTCAACAACGGGGTCATGTGATGCTGATGCACAATCCTGATGTCGTCGTCCAAAATGCTGGATTTTATCATTTAGGCAGAACAGACAAAAATCAGCTAATTGACGATCCAGTCAAAAATGTTGATGGCTCAAAAGGTAATGGTACTAATCCTAGAGGTCGCTATTCTTTGCATTTTCATCGTAATGGCAGCACTGAAGACTTAAATGGCTTGGCTGCCATAGCTAAAGGCAATGCGATCGTTGATAGTCCTGGTTGGGGTTTAGTTCACCATGATGGTCATGTCGTCTTGGAAGATAATGTAGTGTTTGATGTTGTTGGTTCGGGCATCGCAGCCGAGGCAGGCAACGAAATTGGAGCTTGGCGTAACAATATTACGATCAAAACTACAGGAGATGACGATCCAGGTTTGGGTTTTAACGGTCCTAGAGAATATTTATTCGACTTTGGTTTTAATGGTGAAGGTTATTGGGTTCAAGGTGCTGCCCAAGTAGAAATGGAAAATAATATTGCCATTAGTGCGGCTTCGGCGGGCATCACCCTATTCGGTTTTGATGGTGGAAGCGAGCAATTTCGGGAGGCGCAAACAATCTCAGTGGCAACCTTGCCCGAACAATGGCAAGATATTGCCAAAGGTACTCAAGACGAAACCCAAATTGATGTGTCGGTAGTACCTCTGCGGAAATTATCGGGTTTTGAAAGCTACAATGCTACGGTAGGTATACTTTCTTGGGGTCGAATGGACAACCAAGACGGTCAACTAGATTTCTTTGTAGATACTAACGGTAATCAAAGACCCAGTCACAATTTTCGTTCTGTAATTGATGATTTTCAAGTTTGGAATATTGTCGGTAACGGCATTAATTTGGCTTACAGCAGCAACATTGACTTACAAGACGGTCTGATTTTGGGTAAACCACAACGGGGCAACAGTACGGGAATTACCAGTAACGATCGCTCGACCAATCTGCACTACCAAAATATTCATGTAGAAAATTGGGTCAATGGGGTCAAAACACCCTATGATGCGGATAAAGATTTTGTCGGTTCGGGGATTAAAGATAGTTACTTTGCCAACAATCAAAATAATTTTGTAGCGACTTCCTCATCCAAGCAAGCTCAAGAAGACTTTCCTGCCTTTTTCCAAATTGGCGATCGCAATGTTTTCCAGACTGACAGCGATAATCTTGCACCCAGACCGCGATTTAATACTGAAACAATTGGCGGTTTGGCAGTAGACTTTGATGCTAGTGCTTCCTTCGATCGCGATTCTTCTTTGAGAACAAAAGCCAGTCAAGGAATTGTTAGTTATGGCTGGGATTTTGATCATGACGGTCAAATCGATCGCTTTGGTCGTCAGGTAAGTCATCATTTTGCTAGGGCTGGTTCTTATGATGTTAGCCTGCAAGTTTGGGACGAGGGGGGTGCATCTCGAATTTTGACCAAGACCATCAACGTCAAGCAGAAAAATTATCAAAATGCCTGGATAAACGGCAATTTTAGCAGTAGTCAGCCATTTACATCTCACTGGAATAGTAATAGTAAATTTGCCGATCGAGGCTGGTTTGCTTCAACGGGAGTCAAGCACAATTCCAGTCTGGGTAACGGTGGTGCGGTTACTCTCTCAGGTTCAGAAAAAAGATCGGTACTGGGTCAGGTTGTTTTCGACCAAAATAGGCGACGCGGTAGCCAAACTTTAAGCTTAGATCTTAAGAATATAGAAGGGGATCTAAGAGCTTTTCAACTCAACGAAATTACTATCAATCTCTGGGGCATTGATGGCGAATTTTACAACAATCCTAACCCTTATACCGATTATGGTCCTTATCAAGCAGGTGCGTTGCCGATGAAGAGTGAAAAATTAGTCGAACAAACTGTTGGCGGTTCTAGCTTTGACTGGCGCGAGTTTCAATGGGATGTGGATCTCCAAGACGGCTATCAATTTTTACTGTTAGAGATAGTTACCAATCAAACCAATCATAGTAAAGATCTTGTAGCTATTGATAATATTCAACTCAAGTAACATCGGGGACTAATTCTAATATTAATGGGCGATCGGAAATTTGCAGTCTCAATCTTTTAGGATTGTTGTAACGAGCGATCGCCGCAGCAGATTCGACAGGCTGATAGGTACTTGCCTGTTGAATTGGAGTTTTGAGGGTTAGGGTAACTGGACGGTCGGGAACTATTATTTCGCTCATAGTTTCGTGGTCGAAACTAGGTACTTCTTGCCAGAGAAACAGATAAAAGACTCCATCGTTTTTCTGGAATAAGATTTGATGAACATTACTCGTATCTCCCGATAAACCGTAGTCTAAAGAACCAGGGGAAAACGATCGAGACGTATTTGTTTCGCTATTTTTCAAAAGAGCGATCGAGTTTTGAAAAGCAATAAAGGCAGGCTTGGGCGAACCATCATTACGGAGCAAGCCAAAATTTACTTCATGCTCGTCCCTGGCGGGGTTAGGGCGATCGTCGATAAATTCGTAATTAAAGACGCGCTTGACTCCTCGATTATAAGATTCTAAAGCTAATCTGAGTAAATACTTAGCCGCAACTGCTTCGGTGACTGCTTTGCGACCTTCTTGATTGATGGCATTATCATAGCCAGATTCGGTTATGACCACGGGCTTATCCCCACAGGCAATTCTCGCTTCCATCAGCTTGCGATCGATTCTATGGGCTGGTGTTGCCCATCTGCCACTAGGATATCCAGGATAGTAGTGAATGTTGCCCATGTCGCAATCAACCCTACCTAACTTATGAGCATTTTTAGTCGGGCTGGATAGTGCGGGATTTAAGACAGGGATACGAGCCGTAATCGGCTCGGCTTTCATGGCTGCATACAGCCTAGCCTGAAAATCACGTATATATTCAAAACTATAATATCCTCCTAGTTCATTTGGTCCTTCTATCGCTTCTACTGCCTGGATTAGGGACTTGATTGTATTTTGAGCTATGGCAGGAGTATATTTATCTCTAGGATCGATGACTAAAGTAGATTTAATTCCCAGCTTCGCTAAATCGAGCAGTCTTTGATGCACGATCGCGTCATCAGGTCTTACACCGTCTCGAATATGTCTGACACCCAACTCTTGTAGTCGAGGCTTGATGATTTCTTCGTACTGACGAAAATAGGGAGTCTTTCGATAAGAAAGATGTACCGCTACTCCCAAACCATCAACGAAAGATTC
>NZ_JBZNBU010000188.1:0-11281 GCF_058530065.1 Waterburya sp.
ATGGTTAATTGGGGATACAATTCGGGATGATCCATCGCATCAATTAAAGTTTCGCGATCGAGGACGTTGATATTAATATGGTGTCCTGTATCGTGGAAGTAACCATCGAGCATTCCTGCGAGGTTATTGGTTTTATTATCTTCCCCTTTACCCAAGGCTTCGGGAACGATGGAGAAAGTATAGGAAATACCATCTTGAGCGTGTTCGTAGGGTAGTTTCGCTACCGATTCTAAAGCTGCGATCGCACCTTTGGTATCTCTTCCGTGCATAGGGTTCGCACCAGGGGCAAAGGGTTGACCTGCCTTACGTCCATCGGGAGTATTGCCTGTTTTCTTACCGTAAACCACGTTGGAGGTAATAGTAAGGATGGACTGGGTAGGTACTGCACCGCGATAGGTTTTATGTTGGCGAACTTTGTTCATAAAGTCTTCCACAACTTTAGCGGTAATTTTATCGACGCGATCGTCGTTGTTACCAAATTTAGGATAATCTCCTTCAATTTCGTAATCTACAGCCAAACCGTCGTCGTTACGAATTACTTTAACTTTAGCGTGTTTAATTGCCGAGAGTGCATCCCCCACTACCGATAATCCAGCTACCCCACAAGCCATTGTCCGATAAACATCGCGATCGTGTAAAGCCATTTCTAGCCTTTCATAGCAATATTTATCGTGCATATAGTGAATGACATTGAGGGTATTGACATAGAGTTTTGCCAACCAACCCATCATTAAGTCAAATTTTGCAGTAACTTCTTCATAGTCTAAATATTCCGAAGTTATAGGTGCAAACATCGGGGCGATTTGTTGACCAGCTTTTTCGTCTTTACCGCCGTTGATGGCATAGAGTAATGCTTTGGCTAAATTCACCCTTGCGCCAAAGAATTGCATTTGTTTGCCGATCCGCATTCCCGATACGCAGCAAGCGATTCCATAGTCGTCGCCGTAGTAGCCACGCATCAAGTCATCATTTTCATACTGGATGGAACTGGTATCAGCCGAGACTTTAGCACAGAAGTTTTTAAATCCTTTGGGTAGTTTTTCCGACCAAAGTACGGTTAAATTGGGTTCGGGCGCTGGGCCTAAGTTATAAAGGGTATTTAGGAAGCGGAAGCTATTTTTGGTAACTAAAGTTCTACCATCTTCTCCCATACCGCCGATTGATTCGGTTACCCAAGTAGGATCGCCAGAGAAGAGTTCATTATAGGCAGGATGGCGTAAGAAACGCACGATCCGCAACTTCATTACGAAGTGGTCGATAAGTTCTTGAATTTGGGCTTCCGTAGCGTCACCGTTAGCTAAATCCCGCTGACAATAAATATCGAGGAAAGTAGAAACTCGACCCAAAGACATGGCTGCGCCGTTTTGTTCTTTAACCGCACCGAGATAGCCAAAATAAGTCCATTGGATTGCTTCAACTGCATTGCTGGCAGGTCGAGCAATATCGCAACCATAACCCGCAGCCATTTGTACTAATTCTTTAAGGGCGCGAATTTGTTCGGAAATTTCTTCCCGCAAGCGAATTACTTCTTCATCGATAGTATCTACTTCTAAAGAGAGTAATTGTTGCTGTTTGTCTTCAATCAAGCGATCGCAACTATATAAAGCTACCCGCCGATAGTCGCCGATAATCCGACCTCTACCGTAAGCATCGGGCAAGCCTGTAATAATTCCCGAATGCCGTGCCAACTTCATTTCGCGAGTATAGGCATCAAAGACACCATCGTTATGAGTCTTACGGTACTTAGTAAAAATTTCTTTAGTTTGTTCGTCTAATTGATAGCCATAAGCTTCGAGAGAACTTTTAACTACTCGAATGCCACCAAAAGGCATAATTGCCCGTTTGAGGGGTTTATCGGTTTGCAAGCCGACAATTTTTTCTAAATCTTGATCGATATAACCTGCTGCGTGGGCAGTAATGGAAGAAGGCACTTTAGTATCTGTATCTAAAATCCCTTTTTCTCGTTCTATCGCCATCAAGTCTTTTACCTTTTCCCAAAGCTGATGGGTAACTTCGGTGGTGCTAGCTAAAAATGAGCCATCCCCCTCATAAGGCGTATAATTCTGTTGAATAAAGTCGCGGAGATTAATTTCTTCCGTCCATTTACCTGAAACGAAGCCTTTCCACTGTTGCAACATTAGGGACACCTCCTAGATTTGCGCTCGGATTATATTGGAGTAATTTTTTAACTTGCTTAACTACCTATTAATATAACAAAAAAAATCTCAATAGTTAGCTTGAGCTAGTTGAGTTTTTTTTTTAAGTTTAATTTATTTACTTGAGTACATTTGAGTACATTTATTTACACTATTAATTGCAGTTTCTCAAGTAGCAAATATAGATTTTCTTTAAAATAAAGTTAAGTACTTGGGCAAAATTAATTACCCATGACCTAATCCCTTTTTCCCTTAACCAATCCTAACTGTAAAATTAATTTTGGATGACTACTTAAATCTTGTTTTGGCGGTTTTTCAGTGTAAATACTGTAGCTATAGTGCTATTTGTTCCTAAGTTTAGCTATAACTACAACTTACTTAAAAATAATTTACTTATTGAAATAAACAACCAAAAAATTGTTTTAGTCTTTAATTAGCGATCGCAATATTAGGCGAAAAAAGATAATGATAAACCGATTTTAGTGTCGCCCATTACCAAACTGTCTTAGATGAGAAATTAATCAAAGTTTAAAAGCTAAATTGAAGACATTATTTAGAAAAATTTTTGATTACAATTGAATAGAAAAATATTTGTTTCTCATTGATTGTTCTTCGTAACTCATAAACAATAATCGATCGCTTTGAACGAACGATATGCCCTAAAGACTTTCTTCAGTCGCAAATCAGTATTTTTTAGTGGGCGTAGTTTGAGCGCGAGATTCGGCGAGGTTTCCTCGCCCTGAATAATCGTAGTGTTCGAGGTTTCCTCGAAACCCTGACCGCCTAGTGATATCAAGACGAACCACCAACCATAATTATGACTACCTCTCTTAACTTCACTGTCGATCGCGATCGCGAAATTGCTAACTATCAACGGCGACCCCTCGACTTTATTTTCACACCCAAAACCGTAGCAGTAATTGGGGCGACCGACCGCCCTGGTAGTGTTGGCAGAACTTTACTGTGGAATCTGATTAGCAATCCTTTTGGCGGGACGATATATCCTGTTAATCCCAAACGAGATAGTGTTTTGGGAATTAAAGCCTATGCCAATATCGCTGTTGTCCCCGAAAAAATAGACCTGGCAGTTATTGCCACCCCCGCCCACACAGTACCCAACGTCATTCGCCAATGCGGAGAAATGGGAGTATGGGGTGTAATTATTCTTTCGGCAGGGTTTAAAGAAATCGGTACGGTGGGGATTGAACTAGAACAGCAAATTATCACCGCAGCCCGTCACCATAAAATTAGAATTATTGGCCCTAACTGTTTGGGAATCATGAATCCCCATCATGGTTTGAATGCTACCTTTGCTGGCACTATGGCACGCCCTGGCAACGTGGGTTTCATCAGTCAAAGTGGGGCATTATGCACCTCTATTTTGGACTGGAGTTGGCGGGAAAATGTCGGCTTTAGCGCCTTTATTTCCATTGGTTCGATGTTGGATATTAGTTGGGGAGATTTAATTAATTATCTTGGCGACGATCCCACCACCAAAAGTATTACTATCTATATGGAATCGATTGGGGATGCTAGTTCTTTCCTCTCCGCAGCTAGAGAAGTTGCTTTAACTAAACCAATCATAGTTATCAAAGGCGGTCGTACTTCGGCAGCAGCTAAGGCAGCAGCTTCCCATACAGGAACATTGGCAGGTAGCGATGAAGTTCTCGATGCAGCATTTCGTCGTTGTGGCGTGTTGCGAGTTGATACCATTGAAGACCTATTTAATATGACGGAGTTGTTGGCCAAACAACCCCGTCCCAGAAGTAAAAGACTAACTATCTTGACCAATGCAGGAGGACCAGGGGTATTAGCCACGGACGCGTTAGTTAAAAAACAGGGAACGTTAGCGGAATTATCTCCCGAAACCATTGCTAAGTTAGATCAAATCTTGCCTACCCATTGGAGTCGTAGCAATCCTATTGATATCTTGGGAGATGCTACAGCAGAACGTTATACCCAAGCTCTCAAAATAGCAGCAGCAGATCCCAACAGCGATGGGCTATTGGTTATTTTGACTCCTCAAGCCATGACCGACGCCACCAAAATAGCCTTTCAATTACAGAATACGGTTAAAGACCTCAAGGGCAAACCTTTATTGGCAAGCTGGATGGGGGGAGAAAATATAGCGGAAGGAGAAGCAATACTCAACCGTGCGGGAATTTATACTATGCCTTATCCCGATACCGCAGCCCATCTGTTTAATTTGATGTGGAACTATAGCTATAATTTGAAGGGTTTATACGAAACTCCCTTACTAGCAGAAGATAATCGGGGTACTAACCGTCGCACCCAAGCAGCAGCAATATTAGAGAGGGTTAAAAATACAGGGCGCAATCTGCTAACAGAATATGAATCAAAGCAATTACTCAATGCTTATGATATTCCTACTGTCATAACTAAGATAGCTACTAATCCAGAAGAAGCTGTAACATTAGCCTCGGAAATTGGTTATCCCGTGGTTCTCAAACTCCATTCCGAAACCATTACCCATAAAACAGATGTTGGTGGCGTACACCTAAACCTCAACAACGCCGATGCGGTTCGGGATGCCTTTAACTTAATTCAACAATCCGTAAAGGCGCATCCCGATGCGCCCCTACAAGATAGGGATTTCCTCGGTGTCACCGTACAACCAATGGTCAAACTTGATGGTTATGAATTAATTATCGGTAGCAGTATCGACGAACAATTTGGTGCTGTTTTGTTATTTGGTACGGGAGGACAGTTAGTCGAAGTATTTCAAGATCGGGCATTGGCTTTACCGCCTTTAAACACAACTCTAGCTAAAAGAATGATGGAGCAAACTCGCATCTATGAAGCTTTAAAAGGCTTTAGAGGCAACAAAGCCGTAGATTTAACCGCATTGACTAAATTAATGGTGCGTTTTAGTCAGCTAGTAGTAGAGCAATCTTGGATTAAAGAAATAGATATTAATCCTTTACTGGTGTCTGAAGATCGTTTATTAGCTTTGGATGCCCGCGTGATATTACACGATGGAGATCGAAGGGAGCAAGATTTACCCCGCGTTGCTATTCGTCCCTATCCCAGCCAATATGTAAAACCCTGGACATTAAACGATGGCAAACAAATAACCATTCGTCCGATTCGTCCTGAAGACGAACCCCTAATCGTTAACTTCCATAAGTATGTTTCGGCAGAAAGTATTTATTTACGATATTTTCATGCGATCGGGCTACAGGCTAGAGTGGCCCACGAAAGATTAACCCGCATCTGTTTTATTGATTACGATCGCGAAATGGCTTTGGTGGCAGATTATCACAATCCCGATACGGGAGAACAGGAAATCTTGGGTGTAGGTCGCCTGAGCAAAATTTATGGTACTAACGAAGCAGAATTTGGGATGTTAGTCAGCGATCGCGAACAAGGTCTTGGTTTGGGTTCGGAATTACTTTATTCTCTAATTGATATTGGTCGTCAGGAACAATTAAGTCGAATTAACGCTGAAATCTTAACGGAGAATACCACTATGCAGCATCTCTGCACCAAATTAGGTTTTGAGCTTCAAAGACATCAGGATGTAGTTAAAGCTTTTTTCGATCTTTAGTCGTTAGTTATTGAGCGATCGCTCGAATATTCTTGTGACGAAAGACACTAGAATTAAATATTTGTCAGGTTTTCTTTACAAAATGGCACACAAATTAATTTTTTGTTACACTTTGCAATGTAAGCACAAATAAAATCTTCAACACCAGTTATGACTACTCTCTTCAACATAAAACTTCAACCAAACTCTACCCCTTACGATTTAAAGAAACGTCTTGATTGGGGAGAACCAGCCTTAACTATCATTGATGTTAGAAGCCGAGATGCTTTTAATAAGAGTCACATTTCTGGTGCAATTTCTCTGCCTATGGATGAGTTAGTCAATCGAGTCCAAATGAATATCGAATTGATTCGCGATATTTATGTTTATGGTGCAACTGATGAACAAACTAAAGAAGCTGCCGAACAACTTCGTGCTGCTGGATACGAAAGCGTTGCCGAACTCCAAGGTGGTTTGAGTGGTTGGAAGGCAAACAAGTTTGCCATTGAAGGCAATTCTCTTGTAGTAGCGTAAACTTGTAAAGCAAAAATACGTTTAACTAGTTGCTGTTTAGGCGTTAGCTTTGACAGCTTTCTCCGCCTTATCATATACCTAATTATTAAAAAGCCAAGAACGCTCTTTCCTAATCGACATTTAGCAAAGAGCGTTCTTTTAGTTGAAGAATTATAAAGTAATATGTTTTAAATATAAGTAGTCCTTCTCACGGTCATATTCTTCACATCCGTGCTAAAATAGAGATTTTTGAGCGTATTTCTGGAGATAACCCCTCTAAATCATTAAGATTCAGCCATCCTTCTTTGACCAATCGGGCAAAATCAAATACTAAAGTAGAATCATCGTAGGCGTATTTACCGTCTATTTCATATCTTTTGGTACTCAATAAATCGTGAAGGTACCATAAATCTTCTAATTCTGTAACTGTCTTGGCGCGATCGCGAATAGTCGTTATCAAAGCAGAAATTTCTCTGTGATAGGCTGTTTGCAAAGCTTGCTTTGCTATTGTTTCCTCCATTGCAGATAATTGGTTTTGGTGAACTTCTAACATTAATAATTAATTCTGATTTAATACATTTGTTTATTTTATTGACTAAAATTTTATCATTAAAACCAATCAAAAAAAACAGCCAAACTCTCAAAAAAACCAAGAGTTTGGCTGCTATTAAAAAATTGCTTTTTTTGTCAGAAAGGTAAAGTTAAATCGATGTAGATTTTCCAGAGAACCTTACATTAAGCCTATCTGACTGAGAATGCCTTGACCAGTAAAATATTCGGTGACTGCTGCAATCACAAAACCAAGCATTGCTAAGCGACCATTCCAAGCTTCGGCAAATTGAGTAAAACCAAATTTGTTATCTTGATTTTCCATGATGATGACCTCAAATAGATTCAGATTATTGCTAATTATTTCTATCTAGATTATAGCTAATGTAAATTTTTATTGCAATTAATTGACAAAAGCTATTTGAAAAATATATTAAGCAATTAACGAGCTAGATTGAGTAATTCTTTGGGAGATGCTAGCAAGTCGATCGCCACAAAGAAAATTTTGTTTTCTGAATTAAGCAAAAATCTCCAGGACATATTCATCCCAACTCCAGCACCAAACCAAGGAGTTTGCACTTTACCTGTTACTTTAATTTGAGTGTAACCATCTTCTGCTGGTTCGGAAACACCACGTTCGGGGGCTAACTTAAGATTGGGACATTCTTCTTTGAAAAATTTTAGTACCGCATCTTTGCCCACAATTGGTCTTTTGAAAGGTGGTTGCAATGCACCATCGGCTGCAAATAATTTGATTAGCTCATCAAAATCATTAGCATTCAATAAGTTCATGTAGCTAAGTACAGTTGGGTTAGTCACGCCAGCTATAGCTACTTTAGTTCGCTTCGACATCTCTGTGGGAGGAACAACGGGTTCGCTAACTCTGGTAAAGTTACTCATCTTAGAAGTATCGAATCCCATATCTACTACTGTGTTACGTAACACTGTAATTTGTTGACCCGAATCTAAACCCATCAGAGTTTGTAATACGGCATTGGCATTAGCAGAAAGCTTGTATCCTTCAGGAATGGGAGCGACTATTCCCTGTTCCATCCATTCTCCTAGTCGATACCAAAAACCCAGTTTGATATTGGGAGTCCAAGTGGCATAGGTACGGCAAATGGGCGTATCTGCATGGTTGGCTAAATCACACATTACCTGAGACTGTTCTTGGAAACTCATTTTTTTGATCTCATCAAGAGTCAGTTCGGCAAATTGCATATTAGCAGCCCCAGGAGCAGCAACGGTAATGGTTTTGCCCATTTCTAAGTAAGCAAACCAGATCCAAGCTAGCTGATCTTCGGCACTAAGCTGGTTAAATCTGGCAATTAGTGCTGGTACAGCATCAGCAGATAGAGTATTAGGAAATATGTTGCGTGCTGAGTCAATAGTAAATGACATAGATGACCTTCCAATAAGTTATCGAGCAATTGAATGAAAAGCGTCAATGTTTGATAACGCTAGTCATATTGTAAACATATTTTGACCAAAGTTACTTTTTGAAACAAAAAACGTATAAAGCTTTACATAGCTAATTTTCTATGGTATGAAAACAATTAGTGTAATATCTCGCTACCATCAATCAAATTAAAAGCGAAATAAAATCAATATCTGCGATCAATCCAACTTTTGGCTCGGCGAATTGCATCTCTTGTAGTCATTGCACTTGAAACTGCAACAGCGCAACCTCGGTCGTGATTTACCCAAGCTGCATAGATACAATGCCCATCAAATTCGTCGCGGTCTATTTCTACCTTGCAGCCACGATAGTCAAAAGAGAGAATAATATGAGGATAACTAGGCTTCATAAGAATTGTTGCTCAAAAAAAATGACAGTATTCAAGCAGGAGCGATGCCTTTATGTATAGCGGTGTCCGTGATAGACGACTAATTTCGCAATCGCTCTTAATGACTCGATGAAGTTTTTTAAGTTTTATTCAAGCTAAGAGCTACGGCGAAGTCGTTTATTTTTCGTCTCAACAACTGTCCAAGTTTCTTGCCAGCGATCGATAATCATTCGTCTCATTTTGCGGGATTGCCATTGAGGAATGCTGGGATTTTGGGAGCGTTTGAATTCAGTCATGTTTTTCTAGATTCAATGTTTAATTATTAGCAGCGAATATTTTGATATCCATAGGTAATTTGTAGCAATAAGCAGTTGTCTTAGGACACTTGCTACTTGCTACTTGCTACTTGTTACTTATATGCGAAGCCGTATCCCTATGGGACGAGCAAATAAACTAGCTCGTCACAACAGATAGATCTACTACAATCTTCAGGCAGCAGCTAAGTTTTCAGCCACAAAATCCCAGTTAACTAATTTACCGAGAAAATCATCAATATAAGCAGGGCGTTTATTTTGATAATCGAGATAGTAGGCGTGTTCCCAAACGTCCATTGTTAATAGGGGTACTTGTCCGCTAGCTAGTGGATTATCGGCATTAAGGGTTTTGGTGACTTTAAGAGTATCTCCATCTAAAACTAACCAAGCCCAACCGCTACCAAACTGAGTTGCACCTGCATTTTTGAAAGCTTCGACAAACTTATCGAAACTACCAAAGTCAGCCTCAATTTTTTTTGCCAATTCTCCTCCAGGTGTACCACCGCCATTGGGTTTCATACACTGCCAATAAAAAGTATGATTCCATGCTTGAGCAGCATTATTAAATAATCCTGCTTTACTGGCATCTCCAGCGATCGCTTTGATGACTTCTTCGATGGGTTTGTTATCCAATTCTGTTCCTTTAACAGCATTATTGTACTTATTGACATAACCTGCATGGTGTTTGTCATGATGAAATTCGAGAGTACTTTGAGAAATTGCTGGTTCTAGAGCAGTGTAATCGTAAGGAAGAGATGGTAATTCATAAGCCATGTTGTTGATTCTCCTTTCACTATCAGAAAATTACCGCGAACAAGTATCGGAAAGATTTACTATTTGCTAAGGACGCAATCGGCAGCACATAAGAGGTTTTAAGCCGATTTCAGATTCCATGACTGATGGTAGCGTAGTTTGGCTGAAGAAAAAATACTCATCCCCTGGAGGGGGAATAGACTAGTCTGCATACAAATGGATTGAGTCTGTTCCCGCTCAAATTAGAATAACTATAAAATTAAATGACATTAGTTATTCCTAAAAACTATTCTCTTTGAATAATTCTCTTATCCCGAACTCAGGTTATTTGAAAAGCTTTATCTGCTGTTTTTTAACTCCATCGAACTGACGTTGTCGTAAAAAAAATAGTCAAACTGGCTAAATTGAGAGATATCACAACTGATTGAACGATGCTCGACTTTGCTGTTTAATAATTTCTAAAAATGCTTCTAGGATAGGCTGATTACTGTCTGGTTTCCAGGCAATCGCTAATTCAACTAATGGTGGATTGGGTTTGAGATTGCGATAAACAACACCTAGTCTTTGAAGATTCTGAACGTAAGCAGGTAGTAAAGAAATACCCATTCCCGCAGCTACAAAACCTAACATGACTTGCATTTCTCTGGCTGCGTAGATAACATTTGGTCGTAAATTTGCTTGATAGTATAAATTAAAAATTTCCTCAAATAAACCACAACCGCGATCGCGAGAAGCCAAGATCAAAGGCTCATCTGCTAAAGCTGCGATCGTTAGTTCTGTTTCGGTTGCCAGGGGATGATTTTCGGGCAACACTACGACAACTGGTTCTTGAAAAATAATTTCTACTTCTATGTTGCTGTTATCGATCGGTGGCACTACAAAACCGAGATCGAGATCGTCATTTTCAATCGCCTCGATTTGAGCTTCAGTTCTCATGGGTTGGATTGCTACCTCTACGGCAGGAAAACTTTCCCGAAAAGCACTGATGGAATTGGGGATGATATCGTAAACTGCCGAACCTTGAAAGCCAATTTTTAGTTGTCCGATTTCGCCACGACTCGCTTTTTGAGCAACTTTAATTCCTCGATCTACCCCCGCCAAGATTTGCCGAACTTCTACCAAAAAAAGTTCACCCGATGGGGTTAATTTAATTTGGGGTGGGATACGTTCAACTAGTTTGACGGCTAATTCTCGTTCTAGTTTCTGAATTTGTCTGCTGAGGGAAGGCTGAGTGATTTTTAGTTTGGTTGCTGCTCGACCAAAATTTAATTCTTCTGCCACCGCCACAAAATATCTCAGTTGACGCAACTCAATTTTTTCATTCATGCCTAAAAGCTATTAAACCTATACGTAAAGAGCATTTGACTTCAATTGAAGTCTTTGTATAGATTATTAGAAAATTGACAAAAATTTTAAGTAGTGAGCTTTTACCAATTGATTTCGGGCTGATTTTGGCAATAGCAGCGAGGAAATTAGCGATCTGCGTTCAATAACCTACTAATAGAATGCCTGGCGAGGGATCTCAGATGTTCTCTGATCAGATATACAAAATAAAGAGGATTTAAAATAATGAATCAAAAGAAACACCAAGGTAAGGTTGCCGTAATAACTGGTGCATCCTCGGGCATGGGACAAGAATATGCCGTGCGTTTAGCAAGTGAA
>NZ_JBZNBU010000189.1:0-44192 GCF_058530065.1 Waterburya sp.
ATCTACTACAAATACGTCAACTCATAGGATCTCGGACAAAAAAAAGTGCGATCGCGATCGCACCATAATTATGTTTTTATTGTATGAGAAATAAAGTATCTGTTTAAAGTTTTACGCTGTTGTGCGTCATCTTCATTTACTTTATGTTGTAAACAAATGGTGATTCTATTACTTCAGCGATCGCTTTACTCGTCCTTTTCGCGATAAAAAAATATCAATATTTGTTTACAACATAAAGTAAATGTAGATGACGCACAACAGCGTAAAACTTTAAACAGATACTTTATTTCTCATACAATAAAAACATAATTATGGTGCGATCGCGATCGCACTTTTTTTTGTCCGAGATCCTATGAGTTGACGTATTTGTAGTAGATCATACATACAAGAAGATATCAGACCCAAAAATCTAGTTACTTATCTTCTACTAAACATATTTTTTTAAGTAACATAAAAAATCTATTTAACAACATGATCCAGTTTACTGAAAGCTATTTTGAAGAATTATTTAATTTCGCTGAATTTGACAATACAGTGTCTTCTACGATTCGTCTAGCAGCTAAAGATCCTCAAACTTTATATCGCTTCTTTCACAGATATATGTATTTTAACGGCTATGCGTCTTCTGTAATTTCCCGCCTAGCTAGCTCCATTGCAATGTCTCGTTATTTATTTAACGATCCTGATGTTGCAGTCAAAGAAGAAGCAGATCGCGGGTTTCAAATTTCTGCTGAAATAATGATTGCAGCTGCTGATGAAGGTTCTCACGAAATTACTCACCGCGAGTTAGCGCAGCTCCTAGATAGAACTTTGGGCGACTATGCAGAGCTTTCTACTGAAGAACGTAATACAGTAGCTGAAGTTCCTGAATGGCTTGAAGAAATTTGCCAAGAAACTATGGCTAAATATCAAGGTACTCCTGGGGATGCAGAATCTCTGATCAAAGGGATTGGTTTTCATGCTGCTTCCGAATTGATGGGCGATCGCGAGTATGCCTTACTTGACATGATTATTCGTTACGAAAATGAAGGTATTGGTTTCGATCGCTATTTAAAACAAACGAAAGCTACTAAAATTGGCAAACACAGCTATCTTCCTTGGGGATATATTCTCATTCACGGTAAATATGAAGGTACTGGTGCAGAAGCTAAACACTTCGTTCATGTTTTAAATGCTCTTAACATGGTACTGAAATGTCGTCCCGAATCTAACGAACAGTTAACCGAATGGGTATTAGAAGGATTTCAATCTTTTGTCGAATTACAACAAAGCTTGTTCAGAAAAATCTTTAAAGAATGCTTAGAAATGAATCGAGGTACTGATATTCTCAAAGCTACTACAACTAATCAATCTTTAGTTAATGCTTAAACAATAGACAATTAGCTTGTTTAAAATAGGTTGTGATAGTTATCACAGCCTATTTTTTATAAGTTTATATACTTGAATTCTAAGTGTCTGTTTACAGAACAAATTATGATAACTAATATCAAATCTCAAGCTAATAATAAATCTAGTCAAAAGCTAGATAAACATTATTATATTAGCCAACATAAACCAATAGCTAATACTATCGTAATTTCATACACCTTTTTGGCTTATGTATATGGTCTTAGTTTACTATTTAATGCTAATTTATTTCTAAATATACTTGCAGTTTTACTAATTACTCACAGCCTAGTATATTCTGCCTATCTTACTCACGAATTCATGCACGGCACAATATTTAAAAGCCGTAATTGGAATAGTGTTTTTGGAAATATTATGTTATGGCTTAATGGTGGTTGCTATAACGGCTATCAAGCCCTAACTTTACAACATATTGCCCACCATATAGATCGAGTTGATGTATTTACTTTTGAACCCATTCCCAAATTACAAGAACTACCCAAAATAACTCGTAATTTAATTCTAGCTTTAGAATGGCTTTATTTTCCTGCTATGGGATTTTGGTCGCGTTGGCATTCTGTATTTTCTCCTTTTTGGAATCCCGAACGTAGTAAATATAAAACTCGAATCATAGTTATTTTATTACTGAGAATAGGAATATTTATTTCTCTAGGAATAATTTCTCTCAAAACTTTGTTACTCTACTTCATTGCCTATATTGGCATGATTACAATTTTACGATGGGCTGACGCTTTCCAACATACTTATGAAGGATTCCCCCCAGGAGTCGAACTGCCAAAACGAGATCGCAACCATGAAGAAGCTCATACATATTCCACTTTACTATCTCGTAAATATCCTTGGTTAAACGTTCTTTTATTAAACTTTGGCTATCACAATGCTCATCACACAATTATGAAATGTTCCTGGCATACTCTACCAGAATTAAATCAGAAAATAGAAGAACCAAGTAATGTTCGTTATGTATCTTTAAAAGAACAATTAATTAACTATCATCGCTTTCGTTTGACTCGTTTTATTCTCGGTCAAGGACACTCTGTAGATGAAAACAAAAAACCTACATTTGAAAAGTTTTATGGCGCACACGATGTCTCTTTCTTATTTTTATATTAAAAACATCTAAATTTAGTCTTATTTTAAAGTTAAATAATAATGGATAATTATAAAGCAATTTTGGGTTTGATAGCAGCAATTGTCTCTATCTTTTGCTATCTTCCCTATATAATCACTACAATTAAAGGTAAAACTAAACCAAATATTGCTACCTGGCTCACCTGGACAATATTGAGTGTTGTTGTAACTGCTACCATGTTCGCAGAAGGTTCGTTTAATACCATATGGGTTCCTCTGATTGGAGCATTCGGACAAGGTATTATTGCGTTACTAGCTTTGAAACAAGGAAAAGGAAATTGGAGTAACTTTGATTTAATTTGCCTCTTTTTTGTTGGATTGGGTTTAGCTTTTTGGTGGCATTTTGACGAGCCAATGATTGCTTTATCCATGACCCTTGCTGTAGATTTTGTTGGGGTTTTGCCTACATTCAAGAAATCTTATCAAGAACCAGAATCAGAAAATATGTTGACCTGGATTTTATATTTAATATCCAGTACATTTCTCCTCTTTTCAGTTGAAACTTGGAGTTCAGAGGGTAGTTTATTCTTTATATCAGATGATGGCCTATTCTCTATATATTTGTTTTCAGTAAACTTTATTATTGTTACATTACTAACGAGAGGCAAAATGATTGCCAAAATATTAAAAGCTTAATTTATAAAAAACAATCCATAATCAATTAAATCGATCGCACCTTATCGTAAGAGTAACCTCTCCTCTAAATAATACTTGAAATTACTTATTTATCTAGATGTTAATTATCGATCGCCTTTTGGGAATTGTAAATGGTAACAAGACTACTTAGATAAATTCTTATGTCATCCGAACTTTTATCGAAACAAGCTTCCGAAGTTGATGAAGCATCTATTGTTAAGCAGAAAAAAAATATACCTCTTCGCTTAATTTTAGTTGTTCCTTTTGTAGCTCAAATATTTGCTGCTGTTGGGCTGACGGGATACCTTTCATTGCGTAATGGACAAAGGGCTGTTAACGATCTAGCAAGTCAGCTAAGAAACGAAGTCAGTAAAAGAATTGACGAGCGTCTTGATAGTTACATGGCATCACCTTTACAAGTCGTCCAGAATAATTGGAATGCGGTGCAAATGGATCTATTAGATGTAGAAGACACCAAAACTTTAGGTAGTTATTTTTGGAAGCAGCTCAAAACTTTTAAAGTGGGCTATGTACTTTATGGCTTTGATTCGGGTAAATTTTTAGCGACTGGCTATTTTGATGATACCAACATCACAATTGATGAAGTTTCTCAAGATTTACATGGAGATTCCAAACTTTATATCTATAAAACGGACGATAAGGGTAATCGAGATGGCATAGACATAGAATTAGAAGGCTCATTTTTTCAAAAAGAAGCTTGGTATACCGAAGCAGTTAAAAAAGAAGGACTAGTCTGGAGTCCCGTTTATAATTGGGAAACAGAACCTTATCACTTAAATGTTGCGGCTAGTCGTGCTGTTTACGATCCACAAGGAAAACTACACGGAGTAATTTCTGTCGAACAGCGTTTGGCTCGTATTAGCGAATTCTTACGCCAAGTTAAAATTAGTCCTTCGGCTAAAACATTTATCATTGAACGGGATGGTTTGTTGATTGGGGATAATGCAGAAGAACAACCATTTGAAATTGTCAATGGTAAACCTCAAAGAATTAAAGCAATAAATAGTACCGATCCTTTAATTCAAGCAACTGCCAATCATCTCAATCAACAATTCAACGATCTTGCTCAAATTAAAGAAGCGCAACAGTTAGAGTTCAAACTCAACGGAGAGCGTAAGTTTGTTCAGGTAACTCCTTGGCAAGATGAGTTGGGTTTGGATTGGCTAGTAGTGGTAGCTGTACCTGAGTCAGACTTCATGGCACAAATTAATGCCAATACTAATCAGACAATTGCTTTATGCTTATTGGCATTGGGATTAGCAATTGCTCTAGGATTTTATACCTCCCGTTGGATTACTAAACCAATTATGCAACTGAATGAGGCTTCAGAAGCGATCGCTGGTGGCAAACTAGAACAAAAAGTCGACGAACAATTTAAAGTTGATGAGTTGAGCATTCTAGCTAAGTCTTTCAACCGTATGGCAGAGCAGTTACGCTCTTCATTTAATGCTTTAGCTGAAACTAATGTAGAACTAGAAAACAGAGTTAACGAAAGAACTGTCGAGTTGAAAGAGGCTAAAGAAGAAGCTGATTCTGCAAACCAAGCAAAGAGCGAATTTTTAGCCAATATGAGTCATGAATTGCGAACTCCTCTTAACGGTATTCTAGGCTATGCTCAAATTCTTCAGCAATCTCGCCACATAGAGGGAAAAGAAAAAAAAGGGGTAGATATCATCAATCAATGCGGAACTCATTTACTGACGTTAATTAATGATATTCTCGATCTTTCCAAAATTGAAGCTCGTAAAATGGAATTGCATCCTGTAGAGTTGCACTTTCCTTCTTTCGTTCAAGGTGTAGTAGAAATTTGCCAAATTAAGGCAGAACAAAAAGGAATTGATTTTATCTACGAACCAGATCCCAATTTACCCGCAGGCATTGAAGCAGATGAGAAAATGCTCCGTCAGGTAATCATGAATCTTTTGAGTAATGGGATTAAGTTTACCGACAAAGGTGCGGTCAAGCTAATCGTAGCCAACAAATCTAGCGTTCCTGAAAACACACAAATCCACAATATTCGCTTTGAGGTAGAGGATAGCGGTATTGGCATGAACCCTGAAGATATCGAAAAGATATTTTTACCTTTCGAGCAAGTGGGAAATGTCAAAAAACAGGCAGAAGGAACAGGTTTAGGTTTGGCTATTAGTCAAAAAATCGTTCAAATGATGGGAGGGGAATTACAAGCTACCAGCCAACCAAATAAAGGTACTACTTTTTGGTTTGAAATTGAACTTAAGCAAACAAATAATTGGCAAGAAGTTGCACATAATGCTGCTTTAAAAGGCAAGATCGTTGGTTTTAAAAGAGAAGAATGCAAGATTTTGATCGTAGACGATCGCTGGGAAAATACTTCTGTAATGGTCAATTTACTAGAACCTTTTGGTTTTTCGATGATGTCAGCAGAAAATGGTCAAGATGGCTTAGTAGCAGCTATAGAATGGCAACCAGATTTAATTATTACCGATCTAGCAATGCCCGTGATGGACGGTCATGAAATGCTGGCAAAACTCCGCGAATCTGAAGATATATCTCCCGAGCTACCAGTAGTAGTTTCTTCTGCCAGCGTTTTTGAAAGCGATCGCCAAAAAAGTTTGCGAGCAGGAGCAAATGATTTTTTACCCAAACCAATCCAAAAAGATGTTTTATTGCAGACTTTAGAAAAACATCTCAATTTAGAGTGGGTTTATGAAGGAGAACTAGAATCCGATTCTGAAGCTGAAACTGTTATCGAAAAATCAACTTACATTCAACAATCACAACCAATTGTTCCTCCCACTCCTCAAGATGTGGCAATACTTCACGATTTCAGTCGCAAAGGTCTAATTAATGATTTATTGCAAGAAATAGAAAGAATAGAAGAATTAGATCCCAAATTTGTACCTTTCACGAAAACTCTGCGGGGATATGCTAAAAGCTTCAAATTAAAACAGATCAAAACTTTTCTCGAAGAATATCTCTAAAAACCATGAGACTCATTTTCCTTAGGCAATCTGATATAGATTTTTATGCAAAACATTTGAGAGCAAGGCAGAAGAAGAAATGACAGAACAAACAAATTCCCACAGCATTTTGATTGTTGACGACAATCACAACAATCTAGAAGTATTATCAGAAACTCTGACTAGAGCGGGATTTCAAATAGCAGTGGCGATCGATGGAGAAACAGCTTTAGAACAGATCGAATACTACAAACCAGAGCTAATTTTACTGGATGTAATGATGCCAGGAATTGATGGTTATCAAACTTGTCAGAGACTTAAATCAGATCCCAATACCTTTGATATTCCTGTCATTTTTATGACTGCTTTATCAGATACCGAGCATAAAGTTAGAGGGTTTTCAATTGGTGCGGTAGACTACATCACCAAACCTTTTCAGCGGGAAGAAGTATTGGCTAGGGTGCGAGTGCAATTACAATTACGCAATCTGGCTCGAACGTTGGAGGGGCAAAATAGAATGCTCAAAAAAGAAATTCTCCAAAGAGAAAGAGTAGAAAGCTCTTTAGTGAAACTCAATCAAGACTTAGAACAGAGAGTTGAAGAAAGGACTCAAAAACTTTCCCGCACCTTAAAATCTTTACGTCAAGCTCAAGTAGAATTAATTCAGCAAAAACAAGATTTAGAAATTAGAGTTAAAGAGCGGACTGCGGAATTAGCCAAAAGTATGGCGGAAGCAGAAAAAGCCAATCAAGCAAAAAGTCAGTTTCTAGCCAATATGAGTCATGAATTACGGACTCCTATGAATGCGATTATTGGTTATAGTGAAATGCTAATCGAAGAAGCAGAAGATATCGGGCAGGATGATTTTATTCCCGACTTAGGCAAAATTCATGGTGCGGGGAAACATCTTCTCAATTTAATTAATGACATTCTCGACCTATCTAAAATTGAGGCTGGTCGTATGGAACTCTACTTAGAAAATTTTAATATCAAGAATTTAATTAACGAAACGATATCGACAATTTACCCTTTAATCGAAAAAAATCAAAATATTTTAGAAACCAATTTTGCTGAAGATTTAGACACCATGCACGCCGATCTTACTAAAGTGCGTCAAAGCTTGTTTAATTTATTAAGCAATGCCAGTAAATTTACCAATCAAGGCAAAATCACTTTAGATATCAGTTCCAAAACCATTAAAAATAAAAAGTTTATTGTCTTTAAAGTAAAAGATACTGGCATTGGCATGAATGCCAAGCAAATAAGCAAGCTATTTCAAACTTTTTCTCAAGCAGATGCTTCCACTACTCGTAAGTATGGAGGGACGGGATTGGGTCTAGCAATTACCAAAAAATTCTGTCAAATGATGGGAGGAGATATTAAAGTCGAAAGTGAAATTGGTATTGGCTCGACTTTTATTATTTATATTCCCAGTCAAGTTGTTAATACCAGCAAACCAAAAATTGACCAGCCTTCTGATAGTTCTGCTAGTCAAACGAAAAATGGTGGCGAGCGCAAAAATACGATCTTAGTTATTGATGACGACCCGACAATTCACGATCTTCTCAAACGCTTTTTAAGTAAGAAAGGATTTGAAGTTAAAACCGCCAAAAGTGGTACGGAAGGAATTGAATTAGCCAAAAAACTACAACCAGAAGCAATTACCCTAGATGTAATGATGCCTGGAATGGATGGCTGGTCTGTGCTGGCATCTCTTAAAGCTCATCCCCAAACCGCCGATATTCCTGTCATTATGATGACTATGGTAGACGATCAAAATCTTGGTTACGCTTTAGGGGCTGCGGAATATTTACTCAAGCCAATTAATGGCAAAAAATTAGCAAAAATTCTGGATAAATTCAAACCCGATTCAGATTCTAATTCAATCTTAGTAGTAGAAGACGATCCAGGAATCAGAGAAATGTTGTGTCGTCAATTGAAAGCGGAAAATTGGCAAGTAATTCAAGCTGAAAATGGTAAACAAGCGTTGGTAAAACTTAAGGAATGTCAGTCTACTCCAGGATTGATTCTTTCAGATTTAATGATGCCTGAAATGGATGGCTTTGAGCTAGTCCATTGTCTCAAGCAAGATGACCGACTTAAGTCTATTCCTATCATCGTTTTAACTGCTAAAACCATTACTAATCAAGACCGTCAAAAACTTAATGGTGGAGTTAACAAAATTTTTGAAAAGGGTTCGTATCAAAGATCTGTTTTGTTTAATGAAGTCAGTTTCTTACTAGATAACGCGATCGCCCGCCAGCAAAACGAAACAAACAATCAAACCATTTCCACTAGCATATCTGCATAATGGCTAATGAGTTTTTATGTGAAATATCCCCAGAAATAAAAAGTTACTAAAATTATGCTCAAAATATTATTGGTCGAAGATAACGAAATGAATCGAGATATGCTTTCGCGAAGATTAAAACGTCGTGGCTATGAAGTAGAAATTGCCGTGAATGGGGCAGAAGGGGTAAAAATGGCAGCCTCATTGATGCCAGATTTAATTTTAATGGATATGAGTTTGCCCGTGATGGATGGCTGGGAAGCTACTAAAAATATTAAAGCAGATTCTAGTACTGAATCTATTCCTGTAATTGCTCTTACCGCTCATGCTATGTCTGGAGATCGCGAAAAAGCTCTTCAAGCTGGCTGTGATGACTATGATACCAAACCAATTGAGTTACCTCGCCTGTTGAGCAAAATCAAAGCTTTTTTGCCAGATAGCCAAGTTGATTAATTACTATCCCACTATATTTTAAATGACTACTGATAACCAACCTTATTTATTCTTATCTCATTTGCGTCACGAATTACGTACGCCAATCAATGCGATCGTTGGTTACAGTGAGATGATCGTGGAGGAGTTTGAATATATAGACTTAGATGTTGCGTATCTTGGTCAATTAGAAGAGATCCGCGATTGTGGTGCTAAATTATTAGTCTCGATTAATAATTTTTTAAATCCAGCTATTCCTCCTTCTAATCAATTAGAATTGGCAAAAATTATTACCAATCCCGTTTTAAAAGCAGAATTAACAAATCCTACCGAACTAGTAATTTCTCGTTGTCAGCAGTTAATACCTTTAATCGAACGGGAATTCGTTAGCGATGTTGAGAAAATAAATCTTGCTGCCCATAAACTTTTAAATGAGATTGAAAATCTATTGGAGGTAAAAACTCCAGTAGAAAATGATGTTAGCCAAAAAAGTCAAAATGCGACCATTGTTGAAGAAAAATATTTTTCAGAAGTCGAAACCGAATTCCAAGATAATTTAGATATAGATTTGATTATTGACTCTGGAATACTTCTAGCTCAAGAAGAAGAACAACCTTTAGAACCTTCCAAATATAAAATTTTGATTGTTGATGACAATGCAACCAATCGAGATCTGCTTTCTCGTCAGGTTAAAGCTCAAGGCTACAATGTAGGCGTAGCCAAGGATGGCAAACAAGCAATTGAGGCAATCAAAACAGAGGCTTACGATTTAATTTTGCTAGACATTATTATGCCACATATCAATGGCTATCAAGTCTTGAAATGGATTCGTGCTGGTGCTTGGCGACATATTCCCACAATTATGATTTCTGCTTTAGATGAAATTGATAGTGTAGTTAAATGTATTCAGATGGGAGCGGCTGATTATCTAGCTAAGCCTTTTAACCCCACTCTTTTAAAAGCTAGAGTTGGTGCTTGTTTGGAACAAAAGAGATTGCGCGATCGCGAGTCATCTTATTTAGATAAATTGGCTTTAGCTAATGAAGAAATTAAAACTCTTAATAGCTGCTTGCAAGCTGAAAATAATCGATTGAGTACAGAACTGGAAGTAACTCAAAAATTGCAAATGATGCTGCTCCCCAAAGAAAAAGAACTAAATCAAATCGAAGGTTTAGAAATTGCAGGATTCATGGAACCTGCTGATGAAGTAGGAGGAGATTATTATGATGTTTTGCAGCATCACGGAAGAGTCACCATCGGTATTGGAGACGTTACGGGACATGGTTTGGAGAGTGGGGTATTGATGTTGATGGTACAAACTGCCGTTCGTACTTTGATGGAAAATAACGAAACCGATCCGAAAAAGTTTTTTGAAGTCCTCAATCGTACTATTTACAAAAATGTCCAGCGCATGGACTCTGATAAAAATTTGTCTTTGTGCTTGGTAGATTATCACGAAGGAATTTTACGTTTAAGCGGTCAACATGAAGAAATGCTTGTCATTCGTTCTGGAGGAAAAGTCGAACGGGTAGATACCATTGATTTAGGGTTTCCTATTGGTTTAGAAGAAACTATCAAAGATTTTGTCTTTCAAGCCGAAATTAGTCTAGATCGAGGAGATGTCGTCATACTCTACACTGATGGAATTACAGAGGCAGAAAACAATATGGGAATACATTATGGACTAGACAATCTGTGTGTTATCGTCCAAGAAAATTGGCAAAAGTCAGCACAGGAGATCAGACAAGCAGTAATTAAAGACTTGCGATCGCATATTGGAGTAGAAAAAGTATACGACGATATAACTTTGGTAGTTTTAAAACAAAAATAGTTATTCTAGTCGTCCATCAACTCGATTAATTATATTGAACTTTATTTATTATCTTAAATTATATGAATACTACTAACCTTGCTGTTCAACAAATATTAGGAGACTATATTCAAAATTTACCTCCCAGTCAAGAATATTTGATTTTAAGCTTTTCTCCTGGTTCGATTCCTCTTCGCCAAAGATGGCGTAATAATTGTTTGTCCGCAGATTTTTTGGCAGATTATCTAAGTACTTTTTTCTTAAGTGACGAACATCAGCAAGTGGATTGTAATAAACAAGCAGAAGTTAAAAGTGCAGTCAGTTACATTGCCAATGAGCTATTAGAAAATGCGATGAAATATGGTGTAGAATTTTCTCCTTTTCCTATTAGCATTCAAATTCATCTCAATCCAGATTTGATCGTGTTTCAGCTTACCAATAGTATTCCTTCCGAGCAAACTCCGCAATTTAAAAATAAAATTGAAACTTTACTTAATAGCAATCCCAGCGAATTATATATCGCTCAATTAGAAAAAAATGCCCTAGAGGAAGATGGCGAAGAATCTGGTCTGGGACTATTAACTATGCTTAATGATTATGGGGCAAAATTAGGTTGGAAATTTGAATTTTTGCCTGAGGAATCTACTGAACTAGCAGTTACTACAATGGTGCAACTTAAAATTTAAACTGTATTTTTTAAAATTAAATCTGGTCGAGGTTAAGATAGCCAAAATAGTAATAAAGATTTATTTAGAGCCAAATTATTTACAGTCCTCAAAAGTCAAGCCCTCCGAGGGAAATATTATTTTTTAAAGATGACAATGGAAATTAAAGCTGAGAATTACAATGTCTTATATGATGAAGCCTCTAATAACATTATTTTTGATGGTTCGCTTCGTCTTAATGGTACTGCGGAATATGCTTCGATCGCCGAACTACTGGAAGAGGTAGCACAGCAAGAGCCTGAAAAAATAATTCTAGACCTTAAAGAACTTAACTTTCTTAATAGTTCGGGAATTAGCGTTTTATCTAAATTTGTGATTAATATTCGCCGACGCAAAAATATTCAAATGGTGGTCATCGGGGCAAAAAAGAATCCCTGGCAAGGAAAATCTCTCAAAAATTTACAACGTTTAATGCCTTCTCTTAAATTGGAAATGGAGTAATTTGCTAGGAGATGAGAGATTAAATAGTAGGTAGTGGGTAGTGGGTAGTAGTGCTATGCTTTAAGCTGTTATCTGTCACCCAATCACCCAATCACCAATTTTAAAGAGAAATTTTTTTACCTTGAGGCAATTTGATATTTGTTGCCAAACCAAAGAAAGATAGAGTTTTAATCATCATCCAAGTTAAATCTATTTCCCACCACTCCAAACCATGACGGGCAGAATATTGAAAAGCATGATGATTGTTGTGCCAACCTTCACCAAAAGTTAGTAGGGCTACCCACCAACAGTTGAGAGATGTATCTTGAGAATCATAGCTTTTGTAGCCAAATTTATGGGTTGCACTATTCACAAACCAAGTACAGTGGAAAACCACTACCAAACGCACAAAAACTCCCCAAATTACAAAGGGCAGACCGCCAAAATAATACAAAATGGCTGCTAAGACTAGTTGGATAGGAATCATGCCATACTGACAAAATTGATAAAAGCGATCGCTAGATATATCTTTGGTATATTTTGGGATATATTGGTTGGCAGGATTTTGACACAACATCCAACCTAAATGACTCCAATAAAAACCTTTCAAAGAGTTGTGGGGATCTCGTTCTTTATCGGAATATTGGTGATGAATGCGATGCAGTCCCACCCAGTCTATGGGCCCTCCTTGACCCGCCAGCGTACCGCAAAAGATTAAAAAATATTCTAATAATTTGGGAACTTCAAAACTACGATGAGAAATAAGGCGGTGAAAACCTAAAGTTATGCCCACTCCTGCAGTAAGTACATAAAGTACAAAGGCAATACCTAAAGCTTGCCAATTAAAATTACTAGGAAATAAAGCAAACAAAGCTATAAAGTGAATGATAGCCATGTAGATGATTGTTCCCCAAGCAGGAGGGATTTTTTCTGATGTAGCAACTGTCATTTATTAATCTAAGTTTCAACTCTGTGTAATATTTGCGTGCTGTTAAAACACTTCAAAAAAATATATGAATACTAAAAATCTGCTAATAGAAGCAGAAAAAGCACTAATACCGATTTTTTCTGGTATTGACACCCAGGTCAAGGAAAATATTAAAAAAGTTTTGTCGGCATTTCGCGATAATCGGGTAGGAGTGCAGCATTTTGCCAGCGTTAGCGGTTATGGACACGACGATCTCGGACGAGATACTTTAGATAAAGTTTTCGCCCAAATAATGGGTGCGGAAGCAGCAATAGTAAGGGTTCAGTTTGTTTCGGGGACTCATGCGATCGCTTGTGCTTTGTATGGAGTATTACGACCTGGAGATGAAATGTTAGCTGTGGCGGGCGCGCCCTACGATACCTTAGAAGAAGTAGTTGGTTTGCGCGGTAATAATCAAGGATCTCTTCAGGATTTTGGGGTTAATTATCGGGTTTTGAATCTTACAGAGGAAGGGGAAATTGATTGGTCGGGTTTGAAAAAAGCGATCGGAGTCAAAACTCGTTTGGTATCGATTCAAAGATCCTGCGGTTATGCTTGGCGCAAGAGTTTATCTATTGAAGATATTAAACAAATAGTAGCAATAGTCAAACAGCAAAACCCCAATACAGTTTGTTTTGTGGATAACTGCTATGGGGAGTTTATTGATACCTTAGAACCTACTGATGTGGGTGCAGATTTAATGGCTGGTTCGTTAATTAAAAACCCTGGAGGAAGTATCGCCACTGCTGGGGGATATGTAGCGGGAAAAAAAGAACTGGTAGAAATGGCAGCCTGTCGTTTAACCGCCCCTGGAATTGGTAGTAGTGGAGGTGCAACATTAAACCAGAATCGTTTGTTATATCAAGGTTTGTTTCTCGCCCCTGGTATGGTGGGGGAAGCTAAAAAAGGTAGTCATTTAATTGCTTATGTCTTCGATAAACTGGGCTATCCCGTCAATCCTTTGCCCCTCGAACCCCGTCGGGATATTATTCAAGCCATACAATTGGGTTCGCCCGAAAAGCTAATTGCCTTTTGCAAAGCAATACAACAGCATTCTCCCGTAGATTCTTATTTAGAACCCGTACCTGCGGAAATGCCTGGCTATGAAAGTAAATTAGTTATGGCAGGTGGGACTTTTATAGACGGTAGTACCTCCGAGTTTTCTGCCGATGGCCCTTTGCGAGAACCATACATTGCTTTTTGTCAGGGAGGTACACACTGGACGCATATTGCGATCGCTTTAGAAGCAGCGATCGAGGCTATGGGTTAAATAGCAATAAAATCATCGCTGTCGATCTCAGCTACAGATATATTCGTAACATTAGCCAAGACAGCGTTATTGTTAGTCAAATCGTAAATTATTATTCCCGTGTTAGCTGAATTGTTGACAATATCTAGGTCGTTAAAATTAAGAGAACCCGTAAGACCCAAGAAATCAGTTCCATCGGTAAAATCATTCACTAAAATCGAACCCGAACCCGATTCGAGAGCAAAAATATCTGAATCTCCACCACCGAACATGGTGTCATCTCCATTTCCGCCGTAAAGAGTGTCGTTGCCAGCACCACCGCTAAAGTAGTCGTTACCATTCCCTCCAAAGAGAACATCGTGACCTACTTTGCCATAAAGTCGATCGTTGCCATCGCCACCATCTAGGGTATCTTGACCTTCGCCTCCGCTGAGAATATCACTACTTGCTCCTCCGATGAGAGAGTCATCCCCTGCTTCTCCTGCTAAAGTATCGTTGCTATCGCCTCCATTAAGGGTATCATTGCCTAATTCTCCGTAAAGGCGATCGCTATTTCCACCACCAAACATTATGTCATCTTCATTTCCGCCGTAGAGAGTGTCGTTGCCAGCACCACCGCTAAAGTAGTCGTTACCATCCCCTCCAAAGAGAACATCGTGACCTACTTTGCCGTAAAGTCGATCGTTGCCATCGCCACCATCCAGGGTATCTTGACCTTCGCCTCCGCTGAGAATATCACTACTTGCTCCTCCGATGAGAGAGTCATCCCCTGCTTCTCCCGCTAAAGTGTCGTTGCTATCGCCTCCATTAAGGGTATCATTGCCTAATTCTCCGTAAAGGCGATCGCTATTTCCACCACCAAACATGGTGTCATCTCCATTTCCTCCGTAGAGAGTGTCGTTGCCAGAAGCACCGCTAAAGTAGTCGTTACCATCCCCTCCAAAGAGAACATCGTGACCTACTTTGCCATAAAGTCGATCGTTGCCATCTCCCCCATTGAGAGTATCATTCCCATCTCCACCATTGAGAGTATCATTAGCTAATTCACCTTGAAGAAGATCGTTACCCAATCCCCCCACAAGGGTATCCTTACCATCTCCCCCATTGAGAGTATCATTCCCATTAAAACCTTGAAGAAAATCGTTATTCTCAGTACCAATAATAACGTTAGGTTGTTCTGGGTCAAATTCAGTATTCAACGTGAAATATTCACCATTATCTAGATTTATTCCCGTAAAAGTTAAAGTATCGCCTTCAATGGTTCGTCCAATTATATGGAAGTGGGAATTGGTAAGATTCTCGTTATTGCTTATTTGCAGGGCATAGTTTTCTATGGGTTGCACTTCTCCTAAATTCGATAAATCGAAGGATATCGAAACCTTGCCGACATCACCCTGGTTTTCTTGGACTTGCCAGATGCGATCGCTTAACACAGTGCTATTGTTATTACCCCAAATTAAAGCTTCTCCATCTTCCAAACCATTGAGGGTATCTTCAGCAGTAATGGTAATAATGGCATCGTCGTTGCTACTGCGAGATTTTACTTGAGCTAGATCGGCACTATAATCTTTAGCGATACCTGCTACATCGTATTTATATTGTCCTGCCAGACTGCTATCCCACCAAATTTGATTGTCGGAATTGACATAATCGGAATTAAGGTCGAGATTTAGACCATATTTAATCGCCAAACTAGAACGTAGTCGCAGTCTTTCAGCATCGCTGAGAACGTCATCAAAGACAATGACTTCGGCAATTTCTCCTTTAAAACTTTGCGCTAGATATTCGATCGCAATGGAATTGCTTGCACCAATGTCAAGGCTATCTTGAGACAAGACTCCATTATTTTCTACTGCTAGATTAACGATGTTGCTGTTAATGTCGCTATTGAAACTTAGTAAAGATAGCTGGTTATTGGGAGAATCTATGTTGGAAGTATAGTCAGCTATACCTTTTCTAGTGAAACCGAGTTTACCTTGATTCCACCACTGTTCGTATTTAAAGTCAGATTGATAATAATAATTGCGATCGCTCAGTAAACTGGAATTACCACCGTTATCTTGACCTTTAAGGACAAAAAATACTTCTCCGCCATCAAAATTGGTACGAGTGGTAGTTAAAGCATCGTTGCCGTCAAAGCTAATAGCGGGATTGAAGTTAAATTCTTCTGTTGCTAATACTGGTCGATGGTTAACATCGTTAGGGGTGTACTCAAAGGCTAATTGACTGTTATCTGTCCAAGTAGTTATTTCTCCATTATCGATAGTTAAGCCACTATCAGCTTTTAACCATAGCTGGAGATTTTGATAAATTCCCCCTGGGTTTTGAGTGGGAATGGCATCATCGTTGGTAATAGTTGCCTGTCCTTGAGAGTCATCGATGAGGACGTATTTGGGATTGGATAGATTGAGGAAAAAGGTTTCGTCTGCTTCTGTTATGCCGTCATCGATTAAAGGAACGGTAATAGTTGCGCTGGCTTCTCCTGCTTTAATAAATAGTCTGCCGTTGGTTGTTGTATAGTCTTCCCCTGCTTTGGCAGTACCATCTACAGTGGAGTAGTTAACAAATACTCCTTGAACGCTGGGCTTATCTAAGCTAACCGTAAACAAAGCTTCCGTACCATCTTCGCTGACGGTAACATCGCCAGCAGAAAGCGATCGCGTTTCTTCAATTGTGCCGATTGCTTGGTTATCGGCAATGGTAGCGTTTACGGGGTTAGTAAGATTGAGATATAAGATTTCATCTGCTTCGGTAGTATCGTCTACAGCAACGGTGACAAATACTTGTTTGGCTGTTTCTCCTGGCTGGAAGGTAAGAGTATTACTTTTAGCAGTGTAGTCTTCTCCTGCTATGGCAGTGCCATTGGCTGTAGCATAATTTACCCTAACAGTGCGATCGCTAGGATTGTCTAGAGTAATTTTGAACAGTAACCCTGTGGTATTTCTAATATTGTTGCTGCTATCTCTAACGGGAATATTAGATAAAACTCCCGCATCTTGAATGGTAATTTGGGGAAGAGTAGCAGATTCATCGTCGTTAATAGTAATTTCTGCTTGTCCGTCACCAGTACTAAAATAGAAGCTTTCGTTACTTTCATTGAGAGAGTCACCAATAATGGGAATATTTACGGTTTTGGTGAGTTGTCCTGGGTTAAAAGTAACCGTACCATTAACAGCTTGATAGTCTTCTCCTGCAACGGCAGTATTATCTAAAGTATTGTAGCTAACGGTAAATGTATCTCGAACTGCTTTATTGAGACTAATGGTGACTTGGGCGTTAGTGGTACTATCTTCTTCATAGACGGTAATATTTTCTATGGAAACCACAGGGGAATCGATTGTTACTGTTTCTCCTTCTGGTTTGTAAAGGATATTGATTCGTTCGTTTTCTGCTAAAGCATAGTAGTCTGCTACCGTTACAAAATTCGTCGCGCCTAAATCTATTTGCAGATCGTTATTAATTTGAGTCAGGTTTAATTCAGAAAAAGCAAAGCTAGATAAATCTAAGGTATCTAAATTATCCGTTCCGATTAAAAGATCGTTTCCTGTAGTTAATTCTGGGAGATAGCCAGCAAATATATTACCGATCGCATTACCTATAATAATATCATCGCTACTAGAGTTGATGATGTTTTCAATCTCTACATCGAGCGCAATGGAAGTACCGTATTTGGGAACGTAATATGTAGTGCCATTTCTGGTATAAGAAGATCCTTGATGAGCAGTTTGAGTAGTTTGATATTTGCTTTGGTTGAGGTCAAAACGATAGCCAAAACTATCAAAAGCCAAATTAGAAAAGTCAAAAGTATCCGTACCGCCACTATCCCAGATGGTTTGTTTGAGGCGAGAAGAAGTATCGATTGCTAATTCTCCGTTAACAATATAGTTATCTACGGTCAAAAATTCATATACCGTATCTCCAGCACGATATACTGCCGCGCCATATCTTTCCTGCAAAGACTTAATATCGTATGCCATAAATGTCCCGGGATGATTGCCAGGGAAAGTATAAGACATAACGGTATTAGAGGAATTCTCTTCAGGATCGAATACCGAACTATCTGTGCCAAAAGAGTGAGGCATTCCTAAAGAATGACCCAATTCGTGTAACAAAGTTGAATAACCATATACCCCTGGAACAGATTCAAAACCGTTAATTCCTGCATCGGAAGCTGCTGCCCATTCTGCCAGGTGAATATTACCTCCATAATAGGCATAGGCATAGCTGGGGGCATCAGAAACCAGGATGCGAATATCTCCCACTTCCAATTCTGATTCGGCTACTTCCACAAACTCGCGATCGACAAAGGTATTGAGGTGGCTAAAAATCTCGCGATAGCTGGCTTTGACCGAGTCGCTAACTTCTCTAGCATTACTTTCTGCCGAACCACCATTATAACCGCCTTGTCCAAAGACTGATTCGTCAAAGAAGCTAAAGGTAATAGTTTCTTGAACGAATGACGAACCTCTAAGTCCAGCATGGGCTGGTATTATTGTACCTATTCCTTCACTATCGCTGATAGTTGCATTGGTTGCATTGCTGAGGTTGACTAAGAAGTTTTCATCATTATCGAGATAGGAAGTGCCTGTAGTACTGACGGTAATAGTTTTGCTGGTTTCTCCAGGGGCAAAAGTCAAACTACCATTTGTTGCCAGATAATCTTCTCCTACGACAGCCGTATTATCTGCGGTATTATATTCTACGGTTACGGTTTCGCTACTAGCAGCATCTAAACTAACGGTAAAAGTTAATTCTCTTCCCGCACTACTATCGGTAGTTTGAACGTCATCGATCGCAATTTGCGGTTGGGCATTGGTTTCTTGGGGGTCAGTATTATTGATTGATTCTGTATTGTTTAAAATGATTGTATTGCTATCTTCGGTAACAAAAGACTCTTTTTCTGCTTCGCTGATTATCTGAAGAGAAACTAAAAAATCAATATTCGTACCCAAACTATTAGTTGTCTGAACTATAATTTCATAAATGCCGAGTTTTTCCGCTTCTGGTTTTAGGGTAAATTCTCCAGTGTTACTATCTAAAGCGATCCATGCTGGTAATTGTTCTCCATTAACTAGAATGGCACTATATTTTGTCGCTCCTTCTGTCTCATTCTCGAAAAGTTCATCTAGTTGATAGAAAGAAGTATTAGCTTCGGTAGCTACTAGATTGATGACGGCTAGATCTTCTAGAGATTGGTCACTACCCACTTCGACATTCAAGGTATCTTCTAAAGAAAAATCACCATTGATTAAATAGTGAGTATAAACATCAAAATTGCAATAATTACACATGGTTTAAAATACTAATTGATTGGTTTGCTAATTTATTTTTTTATAAAAATAGTTATGGTTCTGTTTCTATTTAAAACTGTCTTCTGCGATCTATCTGTGTCTGAGATCGCCAGCTATGATTATTTCGATTGAGTTGGTAACTCAAAAGTAATTTTAAATCTCGAATGGCTTGGTTTGAAACGGTATTATTACTAGGTATAATATATTTTTTTAGTTAAGTAGATAGACAGGAAATAGCATCAAAAACTAAAAAAACTAAAAATCAAAGATTTATAACTAAATAAAAAATGTAGCAATCGGCAAAGATGCTACTATTTCCATATATTTTGAGAACAATAGCTAGTTTTAATGATTAAGTCGTTAATCTCATCAGTCCTGGGTATATGTGCTGCATCATTACCAATAAGAGCGATCGCAGCGGAAAGAATTGTTTTTAATCTTTCTCCTTTTGGTCAATTTCAAATTCAAGTAAACGATCTAGAGACATTTGTTGAGACAGGAGAAAGATCGAGAGAACTAGCTTATTATCTCGATCGCTTACCTCCAGAACAAGTCGATAAAATTCCAGAATTATTGGCAACTCCTTTAGAATTTAATCCCTTAACTATTGCTAAGTTTAGTAACTCTACAATTGGCGAAACACTAATTAGAAATTTTGGCAAGGGAATTAGAACTAGAACTAATCGCAATGGTTTTTTGGCTTTGCGAGGGGCTATTATTGCTGCTGCCTTCGATAGTGAAGGATTGACTGCTATCAATTTATTAAAGAAATTTCCTTTAAACACTATTCTTGTTGATATTTCAGTTTTAGACCGTTATATAGAACAAGGAGAAAAAATCTTAGAAGATCGTAGAGTAATTGATGAGCTTTTTTTTGCAGATACAAATAATGATTATTCTGAAGTAGATAATAAGCTTGTTGAATCGGGTGATTTTAGCTGGCAAAAACAACTTTTAACTTATAAAAATCCTCACCATTCTCAATCGGGATATTTTGATTTATACTTACCCACAAATACTTATGCTCCTTTAATTATTATTTCTCATGGTGTCGCTTCTAATCGCAAAACTTTTGGTTATTTAGGAAAACATTTAGCCAGTCACGGTTGGGCAGTGGCAATAGTCGAACACGATGGGATTGGCTTCAAAAAATTCGATAAGTTTTTATCGGGAAAAGCTTCCTTTCCCGAACCCAACAATTTGATCGAGCAACCTTTAGATATTAAAGCAGTTATCGATCGCTTAGAAATAGAATCGGTAGCTAATCCTTTACTACACAATAAAATTAATTTAGAAGAAATTGGTATTATCGGACATTCCTTTGGAGGTTATACAGCTTTAGCTTTAGCAGGAGGAAAATTGATTGTCGATGATAATAATGCTAATTGTCAAACAGAAGATTTTCAAAACGTTATACTCGACTTATCTTCTTTGGCAAAATGTACTTTTAATCAAATTTCTGAAGTAGATCGAAATCTAAAAGATCCGAGAATTAAAGCGGCGATCGCAATTAATCCCATGGGTAGAATATTCGGCAAACAAGGCATGAAATCGATCGATGTTCCCACAGCAATCGTATCGGGAACAAACGATTTAATTATGCCTCCCGTAACCGAACAGATCGAACCTTTTAGTTGGTTAGATGAAGATCTAGATAAATATTTAATCTTAGTTAAACCAGGTACTCATTTTAGCTTTTTGCGAGAAGGTTTGGGAATATTACCAGTACCAGATGATGTGGTTGGTATTAGCCCCACCAAAGCTTATCCAATAATCAAAGTAGTGACTACTATTTTTTTTCAAACCTATCTTCAAAATCGAGCTTTAGCCCCAGAATATTTCGACAAAAAACTACTTAATATCCCTAACTATGATGCTTTACAAATATCGATTATTAATTCGACTTTAGACCCAGACCTAAAACAGCTATTATTAGGTAATTAATAATTATTGAGTTATTAGTTATTCATCCTTTTTGAATTCAAAGATTTCTAGGGCAGTTGAATTTTTATTTCCTTCAACCGACCAAAATTTTTTCAAGTTAAATAAGTCTCTAGTGTTAATTTGCAAGTCTTCTGTAGGAAAAGAATACATAGCCTCAATAATAGTCCAACCATCAGATTCTTGGGGTTTATCGGCAGCTTGAATTAATGCCGAACGAATGGCATATAAACCATTTCTTTTCGGATGAGTTTTAATTGCCGTTCCCAATTCAGTTAAAAACTCTTCCCCTTCAGGACTATTAGTAAAACGATAAACTTCCACGCGATCGCTTTCAAAACGATTATTTAACCAATACTTCAATTGCGCTAAAGTTTCCCGATCTAAAAATTTAGAATATAAGCGAAACTCGCGAGTCATTTCACCTGTTTTAGCATATTTCTCTAAAGACTCTATAGAAATTTTACGATTAAAAGGACCATAAATTAATTTTACTTTTTCGGCACTAATAGCAGGCATTAATCCCAATCCTAAAAGCGATAAGCCAAAAATCAAACCAATCGATCCTCGTACAATCAACCAGGGTTGAATTTGATATTTATTTTTCATGGTAATTTATTAATAAATATACGCAAAATTAATTTTTAGATCGCAACAACCCTCACAATCCAAGCGATCGATACTATGTATATAATTCCCAATAGAATTTGAAAAACATTCATCACAGATAATGAACGAACCAAAAAAATCTTTTCGCACCCTAGCTGTAGATATTGGTGGTAGTGGCATCAAAGTAATGGTATTAGATCCCGAAGGCAATCCCTTGACCGAACGAGATCGCTTAAAAACCCCTCAACCAGCCAAGCCAGAAGAAGTAATCGATACAATCCTCACCTTGGCGAAATCTCATGAATTCGATCGCGCTTCCGTTGGCTTTCCTGGAGTAGTGCAAAATGGTTTGATTAAAACGGCGGTTAATTTAGACGACGATTGGCTAAATTACGATTTAGCTACCAGTTTGACTCAATTGCTATCCAAACCCGTTAAAGTGGCTAATGATGCTGATATTCAAGGTTTTGGGGCAATTTCGGGTCAAGGTTTAGAATTGGTAATTACTTTGGGTACGGGATTTGGTTCGGCTTTGTTTATTAACGGCAAACTAGTGCCTAATTTAGAAATGGGACACCATCCATTCCGCAAGGGAGAAACCTATGAAGAACAATTAGGTAGGGCAGCAATGGATAAAGAAGGTAAAAAGAAATGGAATAGTCGTCTGGAAAAAGCGATCGCAACTTTAGACCATTTATTTAATTACGACTTTCTTTATATTGGGGGGGGAGAAGCAAAACATATTAAATTCGATCTTCCTCCTAATGCCAAAGTTATCCCTAATGTATCGGGGTTATTAGGTGGGATTAGATTGTGGACGAGTTAATCACTATAAAAGCAAACCAATGTTCGATCCTACCCATTAACTAAATCTTCAATTTGCTGAATTTTACTATCCCCTGCTAAATAACCAATACCTCGATGGAGATGAAGGGTAAATTGCTGCTTGAGAGTATCTGGATCTGTTCCCAATCCATCTTGATAACAGCGTTGTTTGAGGGCAATTAGTAATGTATCTCCTATTTCACCACCAAAAACATTCCAAGCTATTTCTACTTTACTGTCGGTTTTAATTGGTATGGGAGAGGGGATACTAGATTCGGCAAGGGAGCGACATAAAGCCCAGCGACAGAGGGTATTCCACTGCTTAATTTTGGTTACACGCTTGAGTTTGATTAGTTGTTCTTCCGCTGTTTGAGAAATGCGGACTCTTTCTAGAGGATTTTCCATAACGTCTAGTTAATTAATTGGAATGACTATAATAGTTTATTTTCTTTACCTGGCTATTCCTTCAAAGCTTTGTCGGGGAAATTGAAGTTGACTGAGACTAACTTGATATTTGCTGGGATATTGCATAGCGTTAAAGCCTTCTGCTGCAATCCGAAACCGTTTAATTTGTTTGCCCTCTAATTTTTTTTGCCAATCAATCGTAGCAAAATCCACAAAATCCCATCTACTAGATAGTACGGGAGAAAGTAAAAAACCTTCTTGCATAATATCTCCCACAATACGATATCCTGCGATCGCACCGTCGGTAGTTTCTATATCTATATTGATCGGTGGCAATCTTAAAAGAGTGGTATTTAGTTTGCCAATCAGATTGGGATGAAGCTCGATTTTTGCCCAAATAGGCTGTTGGAGATCTTCCATTTCCAACCATTCATTTAATTGCACCTCTCGTTTGAGTAGTGGTTGGAATTGATATTGTCGGGGTTGGGGATTGCGTTTTAACAGTAGATAGCTATGTTCTAAATCGACGATATCGTAGCGAGTTAACAATTCTGGCCAAGAAAGACCGTCTTCAACAGTTGCCAAGCGTCCGTCGATTGGTTTGAGGTCGAAGAAAATATTTTCGGCTGCATCGGGTTGAGTTAAATGTTCGGCATTTAATCTAGCTAGCTTGCTAGTATAAGCTGAAAAACTCTGAACTGTTGGTCTGGGTTGGTAGGGGAAATCGTAAGGAAAAATAGTGGATATTTCGTTGGGATAAAGATCGACTGTCCCCGATACAGAAGGTAAAATATTAGCTGCTCTAATTTCTGCTCTACCTTGTTCGGCAATGGCTAAAAAATCTTCTTGACCCGTGATTACTTTGGCAACCTGGGGCAATCGTCGAATAACACGATCGATGGTTTTAACAGCGTAACTACCGCAACCATATTGAAGATAGTTATTTAAAATCACCGAACTCATGATAATGGTCGAGATTGCGGTAATACCCCATAACAGCAGCAACGGAGGAAACCTCAAAATTTTAACTTTGAGCCAAAGATTTTTGATCGAAGACCATAATATTGCCGTGTAAATTAGCATTACAGGGGTGGCATTAAAGACTGCTTGCAATGCGTGACTATCGTGACGAGTAAATGCCTTTTTGAAAGTAATAAAGAAAATTATTGCCAAGCCTAATATCGGTAATATTCTCCACCAAGAACGATTTTGCAGCTCGGTTATGGTTGTTAGCAGTAAAAAGGTGCTAACAACAAACAAATAAAGTAAAACTTCTCTCAACTCCCCAGGCAAGCCCATAGAGGCACTAAATCCTCGAACCACTTCTAAGCTATTGACAATATAAGCGGGAATATTGCCCAGATCTTGGGCTGCAAACAGCCAAAATATCAGCATAAAAGCGATATAAACCGAAGCTACTCGCGGGATTCTTTTTAGTTTGCCGATCTCATCGATCGCAATTAAACTCATAAAAGCGATCGCCAAAATAAAATAGGTTTGTTCGATCTGGCTGGCTAATGCTCCATTAATAGTTGTCAGAATTAATGCAGGAGTTATCTGCTTGCTAACGTAAAAGTAGAGTATTAAAGGCAAGATTAGCAAAATAAATTGAAACGATTCGAGGGATACGTCTTGGTTGGGAAAAAACCACAATATAGGAATCAAGAAAAATATCGATCCATCACCACGACTCAAACAATATCGAACTAGTCTAAATAGTCCCGCCCAAGTAGCCAGGGCAATTAAGACACTAAAACCAAAACCATAGCCATAGGTTTCGGGAAAATAATAATGGGCTACCCGTAAGAAACCATAAGGACCAGAGGTATTAATAAACTCTTGTCCAAACTGAATTTTATCTCTAAAGGCAATATGAGCCGCACTCCCCCAAGAATCATTGAGATCGTAACCATAAGGTGCTGGTTGCCAAGGCAAAAGTACCAACAGACAGTAGCCAAGAAATAGACAGCCAAAAATCAATAAGATGACTCTTTTCTGGACATTTTTGTTGTCTAAAGTATTTTTCATACTGTTGAGTGAAAATTAAACATTCAAGCTATAGTCTTCATGATTTTTAGTCAGGTTGGGATTATAACAAGGATCGGCATGACAAATATCTTGCCACTTTTCTTGCATATAGCCGATTTCTCGGGCAAAACGGGCTTGTTTTGCGGGAGTATCTTCATAACCCCTGCTTTTCGACTCGTAGTGATATAAGACGACATGAGGTAAATAAATATTACGATAACCGCCCTCGACAATTTTCAAACAAAGATCTACATCATTAAAAGCGATCGCCAATTTTTCTTCAAAACCGCCAACTTCAGCAAATACTTCTTGACGACACATCAAGCAAGCCCCTGTAACGGCAGAATAGTTATTGGTAGATACTATTTGAGAAATATATCCAGGTTGAGATACATGAAAATTTTTGTGGCTATGTCCTGCAACCCCACCGATACCCAGAACCACTCCCGCGTGTTGAATGGTATCGTCGGGATAGAGTAATAGACCGCCCACTGCACCAATAGAAGGACGTTGGACTTGTTCTACCATTGCCTCCAACCAGTCGGAACTAATTACTTCAGTATCGTTATTTAAAAAGAGGAGATATTCTCCATTAGCTTTAGATACCCCATAATTATTGATTTGGGAATAATTAAAAGGCACATCATAGGGATAGCATTTAAAGCGATCGGGTTGTGACTGTTGCCAATAGGCAAAACATTCGGCAGTCTTGGCTTCGACACTACCGTTATCAATCACAATCACTTCATAGTTAGGATAGGTAGTCTGAGTAAAAATAGACTTGAGACAAACATTGAGAGTATCAGCCAAATCTTTGGTAGGAATAATAATACTAACTAGTTTGTGTTCTTTAATTTCGTAGCGGATTGTATATACCCCTGGAAATTGTACCTTACTAATTACTTCTCCTGGTTCTCCCCTACGAGCGATCGCTTCTTGTAAGGCTTTTCTCCCCGCATCAAAAGCATAGGTCTTGGCATCTGCAAAAGCAGCCGTAGATTGAAAATGAATTCGCCAATGATAGAGAACATTTGGAATATGAAAGATTTTATCGGTTTTTTCTGTGACTCGCAGTACTAAATCGTAATCTTGACTGCCTTCAAAACCGACTCGGAAATTACCAATCTCGTTGACTAGCGATCGCCGATATACTCCCAAATGACAAGTATACATCCGCGATAAAAAAGAATCGGGACACCAATCAGCTTTAAAGTAAGGCTCTGAGTGAATATTCTGTTCGTTTACTTTATCTTCATCAGAATAAATAAAATCAGCCTCTGGATGGCGATTGAGCAATTTGACCACTTCGGCTAGGGCGTGAGGGGCGAGTAAATCATCATGATCTAAAAGAGCAAGATATTCTCCCGTAGCAATTTCCACAGCAGAGTTGGAAGCACGACTAATATGTCCATTTTCTGAACGCAAAACAATTTTAATCCGCTGGTCTTGTCGAGCATATTCTTCGAGGATTTGACTGATTTCGGGTTTACTCGAACAATCATCGGCTAAACATAGTTCCCAATTGGAATAAACCTGGGTCAGAACCGAATCGATCGCTTGACGCAAAAAGTCTTCATTGGGATTATAAACGGGTACGATAATGCTAATTTTTGGTTGATAGTCAATTTTTTTGAGCTCTTCCTTAATCTTACTTAGTTGATATAAGTCTGGATAGTTGAGGTCAAGCCACTTTTGGTACTTAGGATCTTTACTTTGTGGGGGTTCTTGAAGATGTACTGGTGGAGTAAAAGATAGTCCCGATTTAATTGCCCATGCTGTTTTTTTGAGAGTAGCTTTATGGGGAAAATTTTCTTTGAGCAATTTTAAATAATTACTATTGTTACCTTGATAAATTTTTTCTGAATAAGTATTTACTGGTTTAACAGTAAATTCGAGAGAATCATCGACACTAACTGACTCTAGGTGTTCTTGGTATAGGGCATCAGAGCTTTTTATATTTAATTTTTCCTTGAGGGCAAACCATTTTTGTCGGAATTGCCAAAATTTGCTACTTTCCATAGCTCGCACCAGACAGCCCAATTTTTCGATTTTTTTGCGAGCTATTTGCAGATTTTTGGCTGATTGTTGGGATATATCTAATAGTTCTAATTGAGCTCGATCTAACTCGGTTTCGGTGGCTTCTAGTTGAGCTAGTTTTTCTTTGGTATTCTGTAGTTCTAATTGAGCTTGGTTTAACTCGGTTTCGGTAGCTTCTAGTTGAGCTACTCTTTCTTTAGTATTCTGTAATTCTAATTGGGTATTCTGTAGTTCTAATTGAGCTTGATTTAACTCGGTTTCGGTGACTTCTAGTTGAGCTAGTCTTTCTTTGGTATTCTGTAGTTCTAATTGAGCTTGGTTTAACTCGGTTTCTAATTGCTGTTTTTCTTGGGATGTTCGTTGCAAATCGTGCCAATCTTGCAATACCCAAGATTCGTAATTACAACTCATGAGTTGAGATCGATCGCTAGACTGATTCAGATCTGCCTGTTGCTTTAGTTGATTGTATAAATCTAGAGCTTGGGGGAAAAACTTACTAATTGCAGTTTGACGATAATAATTACTATCGACGGTAAAAAGTGATGGTTGATAAATATCCCCAGCAGATGAAGTAGAAGACTTTGAGGTTGAAGACAGTTCTAGTTGCCATTTTTGTTGGCATAAATCTATGATGCGATCGGGGTCGTCAATAATACTAGAAATTTCTAATAAGAGACATTTTTTTGGTTGATGCTGATAAAAGTCTAAAATTATTTGATTATAATGACACCACTGCTTGACTGCAAAATTAGGATTCGTGCGAAAAATTACGTCTCCGCGACGAAAGAGAGAATCCACTACATCCCAAGGCGATCGATAAACAAAGACATATTTGGCATGAGGAATTAATTTCGACCAAAAATCCAAAAACAAAGTAGTACGAGGATCTTTCCAACCCCATAGAGGTTTGTCTTGTCTGGCTGAAATTAAATCTAAGGCTGGTTTTAAATATTGTGGTTGCACTTCCAGCGAACTTTTTTCCGTCCACCCTGCAATGCTAATTCCTTGAGATTGCAGAACATTTTGATGAAATTCCACAAAATCTAAATCTTCAAAATGTCCTGGGAGATTGCCTCGATCCTCACCCAGAAGACGATCTCCAATATTTACTCCCGCACTTTGTAACAAGGATGCGGTTAAAGAAGTCCCAGAACGGTGCATTCCCGTTGTTACGATCGTTACAGAATTATTTTGGGCTATATTGGTCATTATTTTCTTTGAGAATTAGAGAACAGGTAAATGCTCGAAGCAAACAGTAGTGTATTTTTTTTGAATTAAACCAACTTACAAATTATTGTTTAATATTTTAATACTTGCTACGCTCTATTGTGCAACCAATAATTAAAGACTAACTGTTAATTATCGATTGTTTTGAGCCTCGACCAATATCGAAAAGTTTTGACCCTAATAATAGGTCGATCGAGCCAGTTTTGCCAAAACCAAACTGGATAGGGTGATTTTTTCATAGTATAAGAGATGGTAGTTTCTCCTAAAGTAGCGAGTTCGTGAAGTTGCCCGTAGAGTTTGATAGCTTGAGGGAAATATTTGTATACCATGGTCGCCTGCGCCCGATATAAATTGACTTTACTGTTGCTAAACAAAGTATCGTCGTAGAGGTTTTGGGGCGATTTTAAGTCGAGGGATAATTTTTGTTTGATGGAATTAATAATAAACTGCGGGCGATCGATAATGTCTTCAATTCTTAATAAGATCCAGGGTTGAGGGGTAGTCTGACAAAAATGCAAAATTTTCTGATTGTAATCGATCCAAGTTTGAATGGCGATTTTAGGATTGCCTCGAAATAAAGGATCTCCTCGACGATATAAAGAGTCTACAACTTCCCAAGGGGAACGATAGACAAAAACGTACTTTAGCTGAGGGACTAATTCCGACCAAAAATTTAAAAACAATACCGTGCGGGGATCTTTCCAACCCCAGATTGAGTATTGCTTTCTGTCTACAATTAATTGCTGCGCTGTAGAGACATATTGTAGAGAGATTTGTTTGCCAGTATTATCGTTCCAGCCTTCGCTGGCTAGTCCTTGAGACTGCAAAATATTTTGATGCAACTCGACAAAATCTAAATCTTCAAAATGTCCTTTGGGATTGCTCAAATTAATCCCTAAAAGACGATCGCCAATAAAAACTCCCGCACTTTGTAATAAGGATGCGGTCAAAGATGTACCAGAACGGTGCATCCCCGTAATGACTACTACATCCCGATTATTCCCCATCTGATTTTTTTAAGCTCCCAATGCTTGCCTAATAACTACTCAATTTACAGCAATAATCCACAAGATAGTTAATGGGATAAGTAATTTATCTTAAGAGTCTAAACCACGATCGCGATCGCTCGATAAGATCGTACCAATAATTAATGAAGAGATCGAACTATGAAACAATCATATTCTCAACTGAGAAAGCAAATCTTTTCGATACCAATTCCTTTAGACGTGGAGTTGCTCAAAACAGTAGATGGTTTTGCCAGTCATAGTTTCTTAAAAAATCCTGCGGGTCAAAATATTTATCTATATTTAACGTTATTTGTTAAAGCATTATCCGAACGTCATTGTCAACAAAAAATAGACGCTCTCCAGATCTTAGATTGGGGTAGTGGAAAAGGTCATGTTTCATATCTTTTAAATAAATTAGGGGCTAAAACAATTTGTTGCGACCTTAAATCTGCCGATAATGATTCGAGTTTTGGACAAGAAACGCCAATTTTGGACGAGCATCATATTCCTGTCGAACCCCTATCTCACCCCTACAAGCTACCCTACGCAAACGAATCGATGGATGTGGTCTTGAGTTTCGGCGTATTAGAACACGTATCCCAAGATTTTCAATCTCTTCTCGAAATAAATCGAATTCTCAAGGCAAGAGGATTATTATTTTGTTTTAATTTACCCTATATATTTTCTTATACTCAAAATATCGCTCATCTTCGAGGTAATTACTATCACGATCGCCTTTATTCTAAATCTCAAGTAAGAGAACTATTAAATAATTCTCACTTTGAAATTATAGATTTGTGGCACAGACAATTGCTACCAAAAAATAGTATTAAATATCCCCGATATCAGTTGTTTGAATCTTTAGACCAATTTTGTACGGAGTATACTCCTTTAAAATATTTAGCCACTAATATTGAATTTGTGGCAGAAAAAAAGGACTAAGTATAGGTATATTTACTACACTATATATAGATTTAAAAAGAAAACGTTCGCTCTTCTTTAATAAGTTCAGACAACTATCGTACTCATTACTTGTTACTCAAGAGCGATTTACCCTAGGTACAAAGCGTTAAGTTGTCACCAATGCCTATTACCCACTCTATTCGGGTAATTTATATTGTGAAACTATTTTCTTCGCATATTCAGGGACGTGCTGCTCTAACTTTTCAGGATGTTTGCGCTTGAGATAGAGATAGTTGCGAGTAAAGTGAGAATCAATAGAAAAACGAGCGTATTCCAATCCCTTGGGGCCAATACGTTCGATGACTACTCCCATCATTTTTGCCGCCCACATGGGAAGGGTTACCCCCTTATCGTAAGCGGGAATGCTTTGCTGTACGGCATTATGGCGATCTCCACTGGAACTAACTGGTTGAGTATTTAATTGGTCGCGTACCAGATCTAACATTTCTTTACCAGTATCGTTACGCACGACAATCCACTGCCAGCCAAAGGGCGCGCCCATATAGCCCACGACTAGATCGGCTAGAGAATTAACATAGTCAAAACAACTCATGCAGGAAGGGGCAAAAACATCTTTGAGTTGATTGGTTTTTAAGCCAAAGAAAGGAACTTTTTCAATCGAGCCATCTTTGTGTTTAAAATGTATCCGAAAGTCTTGCATAAATTCGTAATGCACTACTGTATCGGGAGATCTACTAGTAGTATCCAAAAACTTTTGTAACCCTTCGCGACTGACATTATCAACGCAGGGAGTACCCAACACATAAAGCTTTTCTAAGCCTAATTCTTTTTCTACCGCCCGCAAAGCTTGAATTTGACAGCCCACGCCAATTACCAATAGGCGTTTCATTCCTGACTGTTCGATCTGTTCTAATATATTGAGATTGGGGGAAAGAGTCGGTTTGTTTACTTTTGCTGCCAATACTTCTTCAGGAGTGCGAGCGATAATAGGCATTGGTTGAAAGCGATCCTCAGCAGTATTTTGGACGCAGACTACCCCTTCTACTATTTTCTTCTCTAACATCTCACAAGCGATCGTGCTGACGATTCCCGTCCACTGCGCCCCTTCAATGGGTTGTTTTTTGCGGGCAGCCATCATTTCTTGATTGACTCCGAAATACAAGTCATTTTCCCTTGCCAAATCGCGGCTGCGACCGTGAGCGACTGTTTCCAACTCAGCAATTTGCTGATTGAGAAAAGCACAAGCTTCCTTAACATAATGTATATAGTAAGTATCGCAAAGTCCGCATTCACTACATAGCTCTTTAGCGGGACGACGGCTACCTGGCTTTAATGCCTTAGCTTTTAGATGGGGAGAAACAGTCATATAAAAAAATATTTATTATTAATGCCATTTGTTAGATAGTAATTGTCAGCTTAAGGTAATAGTCACGAGCATTACCAGGATTGCAAAGTTTTGTAATAAACATTGACTGAGGATCGCTATAAGTGTGGAAATGGGCTGTTTTAGCGATCGCCCATCAAACAACATTAAACATTAAACTAAAAAGCGATCGCAATTCAAGATATTTTGCGGGTCGAATTGGTCTTTGAGGGCTTGCATGATTTTGAGGGCGTTATCTTGATAGCCCCAGACATCTATTTGTTGCTTGATAGTTGAAGGGGCATGAAGCATAGTCAAAAAACCGTAGTTTTGTTGGCAGTGCGATCGCATTTTTAAAATAACCTCATCATCAGGACGATCTAGTTGTAACTGTCCGATACCGCTACTGGCATGAATTCTCCCAGCTACATTACCATTGACTATTGCTGGCGAGCGCAAAAAATCCACCGCAACAGCAGGGGCAAGACCAAATTTGGCAGTGACTGCATTTTCGGAATTGGGTAGGTTAGTGAGATTGGCGCATTGTTGCCATAAGTTTGTTTCTGCTTCTCCTTCATAGTCATGGGCGATAATATTTAACCCATCGACAATTGCTTTGACCCGTTTGATTTGCTGTTCGATGCTTTCGGGAATGGTTTGCCAGCGCAATATTAAACCCACTTCTCCAGATAATTTTAAAGAGTCGATCGCCCCTTCAGATAATAAATCCATGGCAGTGGGCGTTAAGCTAGAATTACGGATGGTTTGAGTAACTTTAGCAATAGCTTTTGCTTCGCCTGTTAATAAAAGAGTTTTAGAAGTAGAAATTTTAGGATAGGTGCGAAATGTCAGTTGAGAAATAATTCCCAGAGTGCCATAAGCTCCAGTAAACAATTTCATTAAGTCGTAACCAGCCACATTTTTAACTACTCTTCCCCCTGCTTTGGCGATCGCACCATCCGCCCGTACAAAAGAAATACCCAATAATAAATCGCGAACCCCCCCATAACCTTGACGATAGCTACCAGTATCCGCTGTCGCCACAATTCCCCCTGCAGTAGCACTATCTGGATAGGCAGGATCGAGTGGCAAAAATTGCGCGTGCGATCGCAATATTGCTTGGAGATCCTTAAGCTTCATTCCCGCTTCTACGGTTACCGTCAAGTCTCCGACAGCGTGTTCGATAAGGCGATCGCATTTTTGCGTGCTAACAACTAGCTGAATATTGTCAGTCTGCTTTCCCCAAGCTAATTTAGTACCGTTACCGCAAATCAACAGCCTCCATTGTTCTTGGGATGCTTGTTTGACGATCGCAGAGAGACTATCTACAGTATGAGGAAATACTAAATAGATCGATTGCTGGTTATTTTTAATTGCCGAATTGATTTTAGTTTGCCAATGGGAATCAGCTTGACTGAGTTCGATTAATTCAGTGTCTCTATCGACAATCGATTGAAGAGCAGTTGCGATCGCATTTGTCATCTTGAGGTATTCTTGAACAGTTAATAGTTAACATTTAACAGAAAACTATCAAAGATCCAAGCTTAATTGATGGTAATTATCGACCAAAGGCGACTGGTGTAACTGGCAGGATTGGCGGTTGTCTTGCGACCAGAATAAAGAACTACCAGGACGTTGGCGATCTATATTTAACCAGTGACTAAAGACTTTATCTCTCGAATCTTCTGGGGCTAAAATCTGATATACTCTGATTCTTTTTTTCTGCCAACTCTGCAAACGCTGGCATTTAATTTTACAGCCGATTTTACTCAGCAAGCGACTGATTATAGTAACGGGGCTATAGTTTTTGGCGATACCAAGATTGAGAATAGTTTTAATTTCCCGACGATTGTTTAAGGCAATTTTTGCTAAAGATTGTAATTCTGGATCGATATTGCATAACTCCCGCGAGATATCTTGCAACAAAACAGGAATACCTAATAATTCTAAAGTGCCGATTGCTGCCCCTAATTGGGAGTTATTAAAATCGGGTAGAAATAAGCTACCATTACCTCTGGCGATTAGTTTGCGGGCAACCTGAGTATCGCGATCTGCTAAGTAAGGACGACCTACAGTTAAGAAATAATGCAATCTAATTTTTTCATACCAACCGTCATCGTCGAGAGAAACTAATTCTGGAGTAATGGGGAGATGATAGCGTTGTTGTAATTCGTACTTGCGCAGAATACGGCGATCGCTAATGGATTTGATCGGACATTTTTTGAGTGTCTGATATTCTTGTTCGTTAAGATTGGGAGAAGTTGAGATCGCCCTACATTCCGCTAAATAGTTTTGATGGCTAATTTCAGTTATGGCTTCTACCAAACAACTATCAGTTTTGGCTTTGGGGGGTTCGGGTTTAAATTTAGAGGCTGCTAAAATTTGGTGTCCTTCCCCTTTTAGTCCCGCCAAAATAGAATTGCGGTAATTGACTGCTGCTGCATTAAACCGTACTGCCATTTTTGCCCAGCACAATAAGGATTCCGCTTGAAAACCCGTATCCAGATCGTCGAGATAGCTAAAGTCTGACTGTTGTAGCAAGCGAATATTTAATTGGGTAAACCGTTGATTGGAACTTAATAAAGCAGGAATGGAAGTCGAACCGTTGCCAATTTTATTAAAACTATAATTAGCACACCACAGGTGACGGGGAACATTTTGACGCAGGCGCGATAGAGTTTGGCGTACGGCATTTTCTGCTTGAATCCCCTGAGCGATCGCCCAAACGGAAGTAAAATGGTCTTTAAGATCGATGGAAATTCCCGTTTCAATGGAAGGACTGGCTAAAACCACATCGTATTGCCACATTATGGCTTCTAATTTGGCAATGCAACCATAGGCGGGATGGCTGGAGTCGGCTAGAGATTGGGAATCGATCCGCAGAATTTTTTTCTGGGGAAATTTTTGTGTTAAATATGCTTCTAGGGTTTGGGTACTCCATTTACTAGTTAATTTCTGTGCCGAAAGACAAACTAGGGGCTTACCTCCCTGCTGAATGTAGCTAGTTAGATTGCTGACTAATTTCTTGGGACTTTTGCCTGTATAGTTATATACTTGCCAAGATACATGGCGATCGCTTTGCCAGATATTTTGCACGATGAAGGGTTTGATTTCCATTCCCGACAAAGAAATTAAATAGTCTAAGGAAATATCGCTCAAGTCGGCATCGGCTACATATACTTGTCCTCTATCTCCTAGAACATTTTGCATCAAAGTTTTAAAGCACTTTAAGATTTCTACTCGACGCTCTTTACAAGTACTAGAGTTTAAAGCGTGCCACAACACCTGTTCCACTTCATCAATGATGACTAAGCTATTCGTCCAATCTTGGGGGTTAAATTGAGCCTGAGAAGTGCCGTGTAGAGAATCAATACATAAGCCATAATTTGCAATGTTGCGAGCGAGAGGATCTATGTCGCTCACATAACTCAAACCAAATCGCTGACATAGTTCTCTAACTAACTGTACTCGATGTCCAATAACCAAAATCTTTTGCTGGCGAGCGATCGCATCGGTGACAATTTTAGTTAAAGCTTCAGTTTTTCCCGTACCTTTGGGAGATTTAATGCCTACTAATTTAGTTGTGGGAGAAATTGCTAATTCGGGTAAATAACGACTGTTGAGTTCTAGATCTGTCGGATAAGTTAAATTAGTCCAAGACTTTGCTTTCCAAGTTTCTAAGTCCAAAGCATCTTCATAAGCCTGGGAAAAAGACTCTTTGCCGCGATCGACAATTAAATCATCTACTCCTTTACCCCAACTGGGACTCCAAGTAACCACTTTGACCCGACAGCCAGCTTTTTGTAATAAATAGCCAGTTTTTTTAATCGCTGCATTAACAGCCTTAACGGTTTTTGGTTTAGAATCGCGATCGAAAACAAGATATACTGTTCTTCCTGGCACTGCTAGTTTAGCCAACTGAGGAATCAAATGGGATTTACCAATTCGCTTGCCATTACTATCTTTAGGAGTGCGATAACCGTTATTAATCCCTGGCAAAGCCACCGCAGCATAGCCAGCGGATAATAATGCCCCAGCTTTTTTTGCCCCTTCCGTAATACACAGGGGTACTTCTGGGCGATCGCTCAACCACTGCCAAAAACCCAAGTCCGCACTGTCGGATTTAATTGCTTCTGGGGCGATAGTCACTTTTGCCGACTCGGCTATCTCTTGCCAGATATCCAGAGTGACTTTCAGGGCAAATAAGCCAGTACTAGTTTTAGGAGGATGTTCGTATTTAATCAGGCGATCGCAACTATTGCGGGGAGAATTGGGTTTGAAACAGCCCCAAATATCTTCTTCTCCACTTAAAACATCAATTCCCGAACACCACCAACCGCCAGCATCGGTATGGGCATAACGTTGAAGAAAACCTTCACTTATTCTGCCATCATTTCTTCTAGGGATAGAATCTGAATAAAGCAAATATTCAGCAGGGGAAGTACCTTCAAGAGAAACTACATTTAAGTTGGTTAATTCCTCCTTTACTCCACTTGCTTTCCATTCCCGTAAATGATCCATCTTTAATTTAATCTCTTGAACTTTGAGATTGGTATCATACCACCATATATAGTGTTTAAATCAAAAAAATATGTATGTATATACTATATATAGGGTCAGAATACGAAACAGAAGATGTGGTAATCAAACTAGCTGCTATAGATCTGGAATTGGAACTAGTAGATCTTTACCAATTAATAATTGATTATTAATTATTCATTACTCATTATTCATTTTTGAAGCTGGAGTTGATTTTAATAACTGATACCTAACAAACGGACGATTTAAGACATTTTGCACTAAAGCATCTGATAATAAACTAGAAGATAGCATATCTGCAGTTACCAAATACTCTTGCTGCAACTTTAAACCAGCTTTCTCCATGACTCTAGTTGAAGCCCGATTTTCCTTTAAAGCCCATGCAGATATTTTAGCTATGTTTGATTTGGTAAAACTTCGATCGATTAGACTCCTTGCTGCTTCGGTTGTATATCCTCGATTCCAATGCGATCGCCCTATGCGGTAGCCTATTTCTGTAGCGTCTGCTTCGGCAAGATTCAACTGACGTAACAATTCAAAATCCATTTCAGGACGTAAAAAGATCCAGCCGATAAACTCTCGATCGGGTTTAGCAAGTATTGCCCAAAAACCATAATCTGCTTGGGAATCATAACTTTTAACGTAGGGTAAAAAGCTCTTGGCGATCGCATCCCGACTAACTGCAATTCCGCCATTAATGTAGCGCATCACTAACCGATCGCTATCCAACTCCACCAGACAATCTAGATCGTCTTCGGTTAAGTTACGTAAAATAAGTCGTTCTGTTTCAAGAAAGATATTCATGTAAAGTGCGATCGCCTACAATGCTAATTTGTATTTTTCATAATATCTGTAATGCTTGATGTGGAAAACAATATTATGATTTATGATTGCTAGCGATCGACTAGTCATTTTGGATGGATGTAGGTAAAAATTTGACTAGACTTTGTACATGGATAGCAAACTAATGGTTTTTAGTTTTTAACCCATTACTCATTACCCATTACTCATTACCCATTAATCGTGAAACCATATCATCAGATTCCCATTCAAGATTGTGGCGAACCTCTTATTGCAATACCCCTAGATAACTTTTCGGTAGAATTACCCCATCCCTATGAAAAATTGGGGGCAGAATATGGTAAAAAATCTCCTTACTGTTTGCGCCAAGGAGTAGTCAAGGCTTTGTTGGAAGCACAATTTTTATTGGAGAAACGCTATCCCAACTGGAAAATTAAAATATATGATGCCTATCGTCCAGTAGGAGTGCAGCAGTTTATGGTGAACTACACCTACAACTCTTTGCTCAAAAGTCGCAATCTTCAGGAACAAAAACTATCAGCAAGAGAGCGTCAAGATCTGTGGGGTCAAGTATACCAATTATGGGCAGCACCTAGTTTAGACCGTAAAATGCCACCCCCTCATAGCACTGGTGCAGCAGTAGACGTAACGATTATTAACGATCGCGGCGAAACTTTAGATATGGGTGGAGAATTTGACGAACTTTCCGAGCGATCGCATCCCGACTACTATGTTAGCGATCGCGATAATGAAAATCAACAATATCAATTCAATCGCCAACTACTCTATCGAGTTATGACTAATGCTGGTTTTCAACGACATCCTGGAGAATGGTGGCACTTTTCTTTAGGCGATCAGATGTGGGCTTGGTTAAAAAATGAAATGGGAAACGCAGAAATAGCTCGTTATGGCAGAGTTTAAAGAAGTCAGGAGTCAGGAGTCGTGATGTCACCTCGTCCCGTCTTCGCGGGATAATATCTCCCCGTCTCCCTGTCTCCACATCTAGCTTTGATTGGCTTTAGTATCCTGCACTGCTACCCAAAACAAAATAGCTGTTAGGGGAATGCTGGCTGCCAAAATAAGCCCCGTCACCATACTACCTAGTTCGGGGTTACCAGAAGAAAGTTCAAATACCGAACCTACTCCTGCGATCGCGGTGATGCAACATAGCAACAAACAGACCCCGCTTTTTGGTGTCATTGAAATCATTTTTTATGCTCCTTTGAGGTTATTTATAGTTTTTATTTTTTAATTGGCTTAACCGCACTCACAGCAAAACCGCGTTTTTTCAATTCTTCGTTCAAAGCCAAACCATTTTCGACGCGATCGACAAACATCACCCCATTGAGATGATCCATCTCGTGTTGAATAGCACGGGCTAATAAACCGTTAGCTTTTAGTTTACAGGGTTTTCCCTGTTCGTTTTTATAAGTTACTTCGATTTCTTCAGGGCGAGTTACTTCTAGATATACCCCAGGAATACTCAAACAACCTTCTTCGGAGTTACAAAAATTGTTGCTGGCTTTAACAACTTTAGGATTAATCAAAACCAAAGGAGGCTCGTCTGGTTTGTCTAAAGCAATATCAATAACAATTAACTGTTTGTTGATACCTACTTGGGGTGCTGCCAAACCAATACCATCGGCACTGTACATGGTTTGCAGCATTTCCCTAATAGTAGTGCGAATTTTGTCGTCAACTTTAGCAATACGTTTGGCTGGCTGACGCAAAACGCGATCGCCCAAATAGTGAATATCTAAAGGTGGATTATCTAATTTTTTCTTTTCAACTGCAACAACAGTAACCATAGATTTAATATCTGCTTTTCAAAATCTCTTCTTAGTATATAGTTTATATTTTATCGTTTTCCCAGAATGACTTTATAATCTATGAGCCACAATGGATTGACTGGGGAGTAGGGGAGTAGGGTGATAATAAAAGAACTAAATACTAAAGACTAAAGACTATTCTCTTCGAGCAATTCTCTTATCCCGAACTAAGGTTACTTAATTACTCATTACTTATTACTTCTTTGAGGGTGCTGACAAAATTAGGATAAGAAATCGAAGCCGCTTCGGCGCGGGCGATAGTAGTTTTGCCTTGGGCATTTAAAGCAGCGATCGCCAGACTCATGGCAATACGGTGATCGGTATAACTGTCTACTTCTGCCCCTTGAAGGTGGTTTCCACCAGTTATTTCCAAACCATCACTCAATTCGCTAATATTTGCCCCCATTTTGCCTAATTCTGTCGCCATAACTGCCAAGCGATCGCTTTCCTTAACTCGCAATTCGGCAGCATCCTTAATTACGGTAGTTCCCTCGGCAAATGCCGCAGCGACAGCTAGAATGGGGATTTCGTCGATTAAACGGGGAATCAGAACGCCCGATATCTCACAAGCTTTGAGACGGCTATATTTAACCCTTAAGTCTGCGACAGGTTCTCCTGCGACAATTCTTTCGTTTTCCCGTTGGATATCTGCTTCCATCATGGCTAGAGCTTCTAATACCCCAGTACGAGTCGGGTTAACCCCCACGTTGGTAATGAGTAAATCCGAACCAGGAACGATTGCTCCAGCCACCAACCAAAAAGCAGCAGAACTAATATCTCCAGGAACAATTACTGGTTGTCCTTTTAAGGTAGGCTGTCCTGTGAGGGTGACGCTATTGGTATCGGGGTCAATATCTAAAGTTGCGCCAAAAGCTCGTAACATTCTCTCGCTGTGATCGCGGGATAAAGCTGGTTCGGTGACTGTAGTTTTGCCATCTACCATCAAGCCTGCCAACAGGACGCATGATTTTACTTGAGCCGAAGCAATGGGGGAATGGTAGTGAGTGGGTTTTAGTTGTTGTCCTTTCACTGCGAGAGGGGCGAGAGAGTTGTTTTTTCTCCCCCAAATGCTCGCACCCATTTGAGTCAGGGGTTTGACTACCCGCGACATGGGGCGCGATCGCAAGGAATTATCCCCCGTAACTACATACAAGCGATCGGGGTGAGAAGCGAGTAAACCCAGCATCAAGCGCATGGTCGTACCAGAGTTGCCCGCATCCAAAATATTAGCTGGCTCTTGAAGATTGCCTAAGCCTACCCCTTTGACGATTACTTGCTGACTATTTAGTTCGGAAATTTCTGCTCCCATCGCTCGAAAACAAGCTGCGGTGCTGCGGGGATCTTCTCCTAATAACAAGCCTTCTATGGTGGTTTCTCCTTCGGCGATCGCACCTAACATTAAAGCTCTATGGGAGATGGATTTATCCCCTGGAATAGTTATCGTACCCTTAACACTAACTCCCGATTTCTTGGGAGCGATCGCCAGTAGTTGAGAATTATTAGCACCATCATGGATGCTGACCATAGAAGACATAAAAAATTACCGATCGTTATTGTTTGAATTGAGTAAAACGATTGTATTTCTTTCTGGACGACTTAGAAAACCCTCTCTTTCTAACTGGTTGACTATTTTGGTTACTGTCACTCTAGTTGCCCCAATAATTTCTGCCAAATCTTGATGGGTGATGCGCAAATCGATCGACCGACCAATTCCAACTTCTTTGCCAAATTTACGACTCAACCAGATTAATATCTGACGCAGTTTTTGATACATTGTCTCGGCGCGAATAATACATAGCAATTGTTCTGTTTGCTGTACGTGACGATGAATAAAGTCGCTAACGCTACCTAGCTGTTGGACGGGAATAGCTAAGGCTTGCACCTCAGTCATACACTTTACCAGACAGGGTTCGACCAGAGATAGGGGTTGCCCAATCATATCTTTCGCACCCCAATATCCCAATGTGATGGGATGTCCTTCTTCCGTCCAAGTAGAGGTTTTGACAATGCCCTGTTGCAACAACCAGTAAATATCGCTTTGAAGAGGAATCAATTCACTTTTAGCAAATGTTTGATGCTCTATGTTGTTTGGTGAATTTTGCTGCATCAGAGTCTGGGTTATTACCTATAAAAAAAGCAAACTGTTTTGTATCATAAACAAAAATAGATGCACAGAGCAATTTTTTTTCAGGAAAATATTGTAATTTATTTAACAATAAAACAGCCAAACTATTGTCATTTAATGTTTATCAAAACTGTAAATTATTTGACCTTCTAAATTATTAGCCAGAGAAGAAGGTTTTAAATCAAGATGATAATTTTGGCGTTCTAATTTAACTTGCAGTCCTGTCATCGGGTCTTCTCCCACAGCAATTAAAAATTCTAAAAGATTTACATCTTGCCAATCTCCTAAAACATCTAAAATTTTGATAATTCCTGCTAAATAGGGATGATTAAGATCTTGATACCAATTACTTTTAACTAAGTTTGGTCGATCTAAACCAAGATGGAAAATTAAGGAAGAATTACTAAACAAAGCGATCGCAATTGGTCTTGCTTCTTCTTGTACTAATAAGTTTTGTTCTTGAGCCAAATAGCGAATTTTATCGAGTTTTTGGTAGCGGATTTCGCTAGATACTTCTCCCTGCCAATTGATAGCCACAGTAACCAAGTAAGTTTGTAGGAGTAAATGACCTAATTTTTTGGCTTTGGTAGCCAGATACACCGAATTATAATCGGTAGCTTCGATTAATAAAGGCAAGCGATCGACTATTTCTAATCCATAGCCTTTTAAGCCAGCTATTTTGCGGGGATTATTGGTAATTAATTTAATTTGTTTGACACCCAAGTCATTGAGAATTTGCGCCCCCATGCCATAGTCTCTCAAGTCGGCGGGGAAACCCAATCTTTCATTGGCTTCGACCGTATCCAAACCCATATCCTGTAGAGTATAGGCTTTTAATTTATTAACCAAACCAATACCTCGACCTTCCTGACGCAGATATACCACTACCCCCAATTCATTAGCTTCGATCATTTTTAAAGCTGCTTGTAATTGCATCCGACAGTCACAACGCATCGAGCCTAAAGCGTCCCCTGTCAGACATTCCGAATGCATCCTTACCATTGCAGGTTTGTTACTTAAATCTGCCAATTCTCCTTTAACGATCGCCAGATGTTCCGTATTATCTAACGCATTGCGATAGGCATAAATTTTAAACTCGCCAAATTGACTGGGAAATTCACAGACTGTTTCCCGATAAACAAAGCGATCGTGTTGGAGGCGATAGCTAATTAAGTCGGCAATGCTAATTAGTTTTAAATTGTGTTCCTTGGCATATTCCACTAACTCAGGCAATCTTGCCATCGAACCGTTGGGGTTTTGAATTTCGCAGATAACCCCCGCAGGATAAAGCCCTGCTAGGCGAGCTAGATCGACTGCTGCTTCCGTATGCCCTGCCCGTTTTAACACTCCTCCGACTTTAGCTCGTAAAGGAAAAATATGACCAGGACGTACCAAATCTTCAGGGCGGCTGGCAGGGTTGATGGCTACTTGTATGGTACGAGCGCGGTCTTCTGCGGAAATACCTGTAGTTACTCCTAATTTAGGAGAAGCATCAATGCTAATGGTAAAGGCTGTTTGGTTGGGATCGGTATTTTTATTTACCATTAATGGTAAGTCTAAAGCGTCTAGGCGATCGCCTGTCATTGCCAAACAGATCAAGCCTCTAGCTTCTACCGCCATAAAATTGATCGTGCTAGGAGTTGCAAATTGAGCCGCACAAATTACATCGCCTTCGTTTTCGCGGTTTTCATCGTCTACAACTACAACAGAACGACCTGCTTTAATATCAGCTAAAGCAGAATCAATAGAATCAAAAACAATTGGGTTAGTTTGAGGCGTTTCCACTGCAAAAATCTTAGATCTGAATAATATAGGGGATCTTTAGTACCACTATTTTAATAATTGTAACTTTTTTTAGACCTCAAGCATAATTATCTTTACTTTTAGATCGAAATGTACTGTTGCTATTACGAGAGATTACAATTTTTATTCAGTCAATGCCTAGCAGTAGTAATCTCAAAGTAGAATCGACAGCAATGTTAAATACCTCCATATATTCTCCTTCAAACTCGATCGCCCTGGCGATCGGTGTTTTTAGAAAAACCCATACAATCTACTTTGAGGTGAAGTCATGAGTCAAAACGGCATCACGAACGTGCGTAATGTAGCAATTGTCGGCCCCTATTCTGGCGGAAAAACTACATTATTAGAAAGTATTTTATTTGTTACTCAAAAAATTACTCGTAAAGGCAATATTAAAGATGGCAATACTATAGGAGATGGTTCTCCAGAAGCCCGCGATCGCCACAGCACTATAGAATTATCCGTAGCTAATAGCCAATATCAAGATACTAATTTTACTTTTCTCGACTGTCCTGGTTCGGTTGAATTTACCCAAGAAACCTACAATGCCTTAGTTGGCGCGGGAGTGGTAGTAGTAGTTTGCGAGCCAGTAATCGAAAAGGTGTTGACTTTAGCACCCCTGTTCCAATTTCTCGATGACTGGTCGATTCCCCACCTGGTCTTTATTAACAAAATCGATCGCAGTTCCTACGGCTTTTTAGAAATTCTTCACGCTCTTCAAGAACTTTCCAGCCGTCCTTTAGTTCCCCAACAATATCCCATCCATCAAAACGAAGCTTGTATTGGCTACATCGATCTAATTACCGAACAGGCATATCACTATCATCCCGATCTGCCTGCCGATCCCGTTGCTTTTCCCGAACATTTGGCGGAGGTCGAACAAGCTGCCAGAAATGAGATGCTAGAAACCCTGGCAAATTTTGACGATCGCTTATTAGAAGAACTTGTCGAAGACATCGAACCGCCTCAGGCTGAAATTTTACAAGATCTGAAGAAAGATTTAAGTGCTGATTCCATCGTTCCCGTATTTTTGGGTATAGCAGAACGAGATTATGGAGTACGTCCTTTATTAGATGCTTTGGTTAAAGAAGCTCCTTCCCCAGACATTACGGCAGAACGTCGTGGCTTGCAAGCTAAACCAGAAGGGGATGCCATCGCTCAAGTTCTCAAGACCTACTTTACCGCTCAAGGAGGACGTTTATCTTTAGTTAGGGTGTGGCAAGGTCAAATCTCTGACGGTATGACTCTCAATGGCGATCGCATTGGTGGCATATATCAATTAATGGGTCAACAGCAAACCCCGATTCAAAAAGCTAGCGTGGGTCAAATTGTAGCTCTGGGGCGCATGGAAGGGGCAAAAACGGGAGATACTTTAACTGATTCCGACCGAGAAATCGAACCCTTACCCAAA